>NZ_JAMWYY010000046.1 GCF_024305175.1 Flavobacterium sp. | reverse complement strand
CAATTAATGTAGTAACAGGAAATTGAAATTTTTAAATCATATATTTGGTCAAATTTTATTATATGAAAAAAATATTACTTTCAATTTCAATGATTTGTGGTCTGACTGCCTATGCACAACAAGATCTTTTGTGGGTAAAAAGGGTAGGAAATTCATCGCAAATGTCCGGAGTTATTAATACTGCTATCACAACTGACCCGGACGGAAATGTAATTACAGGAGGCCTAATTGATTCAGATACTGATTTTGATATGGGTGATGGCGAATCTATACTTACGGCAGAATTTATTACAGGTTATGTGGCAAAATATAATAATGATGGAAATTTGATATGGGCTAATAAATTAGATGGTGTCACGCAAAATAACATAAGGCTGGTTTCAACAGATGCAAACGGTAATGTTTATGTATCAGGTTTATTTTCAGGAATATGCGATTTTGACCCGGGACCATCGGCTTATTTACTCGAAGCAGTTACGGAGCCCTCTGAAAGGACAGATCTTTTTATAGCTAAATATGATCCTGAAGGAAACCTGCTTTGGGCAAAAGATATTGATGCTCCTCAAAATAACATTATTGATGGAAGGACAATGTATGCTGACGGTACGGGTGTTTACATAAGTGGCTCACTTATCGAGATTACAGATTTTAATCCTGATGAAGATGAGTATAATGTAGAGCCGATAGGCATAAATGATTCATACTTGTTAAAGCTCAGCAGCGACGGAGACTTTGAGTGGGTGCAAAATTACGGATCTGTTGATAACATAGTAGTAATAAATAGTATATATACTGATAGTAACAATATTTACCTTGGCGGGGGAATGCGGGGTGAAGTTGATTTTGATTCGAGTGGAGAAACAGCTATACTAACAGGAACAGATCCTGATTTTTTTGAAAGCTTTTTAGTAAAATTAGATATAACAGGGAATTATATTTGGGCTAAAAAGTTTGATAGTGAGTACAACAATAATATCATAAACGCCATTGCAGGAGATAGCGAAGGTAATATATATGCAGGTGGTCATTTTGAGTCTCCTACAGACTTTAACCCTGGAACTGATGTTTTTACTCTTGAAACTGTTGCCACTGACGAAATACAGATGTTTGTTACAAAGCTTAGTGATGAAGGTGACTTAGAATGGGTAAAAACTATCGAATCTAATGAAGGGGGTTCTGTTATGTGGGGCATTGCCGTAAACGATTCTGATAATATTTATATCTCCGGAAATTATAATGGTAACATTAATTTCATAGAAGGTGAGCAGGTTATGGGAAGTGAAGCAAATGAAGATTTTTTTATAGCAGGCATGGATAACTCAGGTAATTATTTGTGGCAAAAAAGTATTACCAGCGACATTATGGCTGCTTTTGCGAATATAGCTGCTGATAATGCAGGAAATATATTTTGTTCAGGTTCATTTCTAAATAACATTCAGTTTTCTGATGGTACCGAATTTAATATGGAGGATACTGACGCGGCTGATATGTTCCTTGCAAAATATATAAATTCTTCAACGAATATCCGCGAATCATTATTGTCGGAAGAATTTGTCGTTTACCCTAACCCTTCCTTTGGAGATATTACTATTGAACATAATGGCAGCCTAACAGGTTCAGAAATGTCAGTATACAATCAGTTAGGGCAGGAAGTAAAGGTTATTACCATCAGCAATAATATAATAAACCTTGAGTTAAGTGCAGGCATATATATACTGAAAGCAGATAAAGGCAATGAATCATTTACATATAAGCTGATTATAAAATAATCAGCTTATATAATTCCAGATATTCTTTTTCTTACCAAGTTCTGTAAAAGCATGTTTTAAAGCAGCATGTTCAGGCTTTGATAATGATGAGTCTTCTTTCAGGAGTTTAAGAGCATGGTGGCGCGCAAGGCTTAAAATGTCACGGTCTTTAACTAAATCGGCAATCTGTAAATTTAGTACACCGCTTTGCTGTGTACCCATAATATCACCGGGGCCGCGCAGTTTAAGGTCAACTTCGGCTATCTCAAAACCATCATTGGTGCTGCACATGGTCTCCATGCGAATTTTGCTGTCGTTGCTAAGCTTATGGCCTGTCATCATAATACAGTAACTCTGCTCGGCTCCGCGGCCCACGCGCCCGCGCAACTGGTGCAATTGCGAAAGCCCGAAACGCTCGGCGCTTTCTATTATCATAACACTGGCATTGGGTACATTAACACCAACCTCTATAACTGTAGTAGCCACCATTATATTGGTTTTGCCTTTTGCAAAACGCTCCATTTCCATATCCTTATCAGCAGGCTTCATGCGCCCGTGCACAATACTTACGCTGTACTGCGGCAGCGGAAAATCACGCGAAATACTCTCGTAGCCATCCATCAGGTCTTTATAGTCCATTTTGTCACTCTCTTCAATAAGCGGGTAAACAATATAAACCTGCCTGCCTTTAGCTATCTCTTCCCGTAAAAAAGCCCATACCTTTAAACGGTTGCTATCATAGCGGTGCACTGTTTTAATAGGCTTCCTGCCGGGTGGCAGCTCATCTATAACCGATATATCAAGGTCGCCATACAGGCTCATGGCAAGCGTGCGCGGTATTGGTGTTGCCGTCATAACCAGTATGTGCGGTGGTATGTCATTTTTACGCCATAGCTTGCTGCGTTGTTCTACACCAAAACGGTGTTGCTCATCTATTACGGCAAGCCCCAGGTTATAGAACTGGACTTTGTCTTCCAGCAGGGCATGTGTGCCGATTAGGATATGAAGGCTGCCATTCTGCAGTTCTTCATGAATAATTTTTCGTTCTGAAGTTTTGATTGAACCTGTAAGTATTTTAATGTTTATTCCCAATGGTTTAGCCAATTCACTTAATCCTGAAAAATGCTGATTGGCAAGTATCTCTGTAGGAGCCATAAGGCATGCCTGAAAACCGTTATCCAAAGCTATAAGCATACTCATTAAAGCCACTATGGTTTTACCTGAACCTACATCGCCCTGCAATAACCTGTTCATTTGTGCAGGCTGCCCCATATCATTACGAATTTCTTTTATTACCCTTTTTTGGGCATTGGTCAGCTCAAACGGGAGGTGGTTTTGATAAAAGCTGTTAAAATAGTTACCCACAACCTCAAATGCGTGACCTTTAATTTTATGCTTTCGGATAAGGTTTTTGGTAATCAGCTGGAGTTGTATAAAAAACAGTTCTTCAAACTTTAGCCTGTATTGTGCATGGGCAAGCAGTTCCTGGCTTTTAGGGAAATGAATATTAAATAAAGCTGCTTTTTTAGGTATTAGGTTAAGCTCCTGCATAAGTGCATGCGGCAGTGTTTCGGCAAAAGCAGCCTGAGTTTCAATAAAAAGCTGCTGCATTATTTTATTGACAACCTTATTGGTTATACCACGCTGCGCCAGCTTTTCGGTGCTTGGGTATATCGGCTGCATGGCGCTGCGAAGGCTCTGCTCATGCTCGGTTAGCAGTTCCATTTCAGGGTGGGGCATGCTAAACTGCCCGTTAAAACTATTGCATTTACCAAAAACTACATAAGGCACATTTATTTTGATATTTTCCCTAATCCATTTTTGCCCTTGGAACCAAACCAGCTCCATCTCTCCGGTACCATCTGTAAAAGTAGCAACCAGCCGTTTGCCGCGTTTTTGCTCTACAGTTTTAAGGTGTATTACTTTGCCCACAACCTGAACCTCTGCACCGCTGTTTTGCAGTTCGTTTATTTTATAATAACGGGTACGGTCTATATAACGGTTGGGGTACAGGTTAATAAGGTCTGCATACTTATGTATGCCCAACTCCTTACGCAGCAGCTCCCCACGTGCGGGTCCTACGCCTTTAAGATATTCTATTGGTGTTTCGAGCGGGTTGTGCATATATATTTTATGACCTCGACAGGATTCAAACCTGTAACCTTCGGTTTTTGTGCTGTTTGTGCTGGGTGAATAAGAATACGAAATTAAAAAATCCTTTACTACCGTCAAACCATAAGTTTTATTCATTGGTACTAACTTTGCTATATTTGCTTAAAAACTCAGCTTTAATGAAAAAGTTCTTCTATATATTCTTATTTCCGCTATTCATATTTGCACAGCAATCTCCAAAAGTAGATTTTAAAACCTGTGATGCTATCATCCGTTTTGATGTGCCGCAGCGTACTGTAATGGGAAGTGTAAACTATACTTTTGAACTTACCGATAAAAAAGTTGATACTATATACATTGATGCCCGCAACATGACATTTACCGATGTAAAGATAAATGGTAAAAAGGCGGGATGGGTTAGCTCTGCTACTGCTTTAAAGCTTTTTAAAGGCTATAAAAAAGGCAAGAACAGGGTAGAGTTCAGTTATAAGGCAAAGCCACGCCAGGCGCTTTATTTTGTTGAATTCCCGGTAACGTCAAAAGACCTGAGCGCCGGAAATGAACTGGAAGATAAAGAATTGCAGATATGGACGCAGGGGCAGGGCAAATACACCAGCCACTGGCTGCCCAGTTTTGATGACATGAATGAAAAAGTAGTATTTAGTCTTGATATTACTTTTGATAAAGGATATACCATACTCGCTAACGGTAAAAACACAGCTAACCGTTTTCATACTAATGATACACAAAGAACTGCCAGCTACCAGATGGAGAAGCCCATGAGCAGTTATCTGGTAATGCTTGCTATTGGTAAGTTTGATAATACATATATTCAATCAGGCAGCGGAACGCCACTACAACTATTTTACAGGCCTGAAGATAAACACAAGCATGAACCAACTTATCGCTACAGTAAGCAGATATTCGATTTCTTTGAGTCAGAAATAGTTGTTCCTTATCCTTGGGGAGTCTATCGCCAGGTGCCGGTGCTTGATTTTTTATATGCAGGAATGGAAAATACTACAGCAACCATTTTTTCGCAGGACTTTGTGGTAGATTCTATTGGCTTTAATGACAGGACGTACGTAAACGTAAATGCACATGAGTTAGCGCACCAGTGGTTTGGCGACCTTGTTACGGCAACATCGGGAAAACACCACTGGTTGCAGGAAGGTTTTGCAACCTATTATGCTCTGCTGGCTGAAAAAGAGCTTTTTGGCGAGGATTACTTTTACCACGAACTGTATGAAATGGCAGAACGCCTGCAAATGGCATCTCAAACCGACACAATACCCATATTGAACGAGAAGGCAAGCTCGCTTACCTTTTATCAAAAAGGAGCATGGGCGCTACACGTGCTTAGGGAAGGAGTGGGACATGAGGCATTTAGGAAAGCGGTTAAAAACTACCTCGAAAAATATGCCTACAACAATGTTGACACGGAAGATTTTTTAGCTGAAATCAGTAACGTATCTGATTATAATACCGCTTCTTTTAAACAACGATGGCTGGAAAAAGGCAGCTTCGAGATAGAAGAGGTTGTTGAACTACTGAGTAAGAACCAGTTTATGCAATTGTACTTTAAGTTGGGCGAACTGGCAGATAAGCGTTTTCAAGACAAAATGCCTATTTTCAAGCAGATTCTGCAATCGGATATGTATTATGCCGTGAAGGAAGAAGTGCTGCTGCAAACCGCTGAAATACCTTTTGAAGATAAATATGAGCTTGTACAGCTTGCCCTGCAAAGCGGCGACATTAAAATAAGACAGGCAGTAGCACGCACGGTGACTAAATTCCCTGATAGTTTTTATGATGATTATAAGTCGTTATTAAATGACGATTCATACATTACAAAAGAGATTGCCCTGAATGTATTGCACAGTCGTTTTCCTGAAAAGCGTACCGAACTGCTTAACCTTAGCGATAGCTGGATAGGTTTTAATGATAAAAACCTGCGTATATTGTGGCTAACACTTGCTTACTCAACACCCGGATACAGGGAAGATCAAAAACCGGAACTATATGCCGAATTGCAGTTGTATGCCTCTCCACGTTATGAGAGTATCGTAAGGCAAAATGCACTTGCCAACCTGCTGTATATTGGTAAGCCTGACCCGGTTGTGTGGGTTAACCTTGTTAATGCAACCCTGCACCACAAATGGCAGTTTGCAAAGTTTGGTCGCGATAATATCAGAAAATTACTTAAAAAAGAAGGATATAGAGATTTAATTTCAGGACTATTACCTGACTTACCGGAAGCAGAACGCAAAAAGTTAGAGCAATTACTTAATGAATGAATAAATAAAGGGCTGCATGAAGCAGCCCTCCTATTAAATATTATTTATTTCCTTTATTATCCTCATAACAACTACTATTATCAAAATTAAATATAATAATCTTGAAAAAAATTTATTTTTTGTAGAGTTATTAAATACTCTTAGAGTTATAAACTCATAAATTAGGAGTAATAAACCGAAAAATAATAAGATCAAAATTAATATTGATAAAAACATTAATCTCCAGTACTAACGCATTCAACAAAATCTATTATAGCAATCGCCGTCCCTACATAGCCAAGATATTTACTGAAAAACTTTCCCATTATTTTGGCAACGCCTTTCAATCCCACATCTTTGATAGCCTGTTTGATACCTGCTTGTAATAACAATGCAACGCCTGCAATTCCAGATGCATCTACAGCACAATCTACAATTAAATCCCATGTACCACCTTGTGCTACTGCTACATATTGATTATCATAATCATTAAGCATAATACCCATTCCTGCGATAGCAGGCGACTGAATAGAATTAATACCAAGCTCTTCCATTAGTACATCATCTGTGAATCCTAAGGTGTTAAGATATAAATGACTTACCTCAATAGAAGGCGTCAGAATTATTTCTGCTTCTGCTTCAGTTATTTCTCTTCCTTTTTCAAGAATTAAGGATTTAATTCTTAAGCATTCTTCATCCATAGCCTTTTTTGCGGCTAAAATTTCCTCAGGAGTATAAACTTTTTGAGATTTTTGGATGAATTTCTCTGATGAAGAACTTGAAGAATGTTCTTCAGTGCTACAAGAAGATAAAATACCTGTACTACTCATTAGCATTGACAAGACCAATGCATTTACAATCAATTTTTTCATTAAATAATTTTTTAGTTTGAATTTTCTAAATGGGTGCACCACTCGATGTATACAGTTGCAATATTAAAAAATAAAAATTAAATTAGAATATTTAACTTAAATTTTTTTAGTCAAAATAACTACTAAAAACGCTCCTTGTAAGATAGTATTTATTTAAGCTTTATATATACTTGAAAAACTAATAAAGGTGGTTACTATGATGTATTGGGTTTACTTCCTGTTTATCTTAATACTCTTTATCAGCTTCAGGTATTCTAAACTGCAATCTTCCCCCATAAGGTCATCCGTCATATTAATCTGGAAGTAGTAGTGCTTCCACGGTATTACATATATCCTGCTGCGCACCCTGTATTGCTGGCCGTTATCGGTATTCATGGTAAACTTTGTAGTGAATGCAATACTTTTTATGTGCGAAATTTTTAGTTCATAAGGTTCTTCAATAAACTCAAAATCATTATACAAGCCATGAAAGCTGCGCGCACTCCTTATAACATCCGACTTGAAGGTGTCAAAATCTTCATTCTTGCGCTCGCGCACATTTATTTGGATGGCAGGCACGAGCCCTTTATAGGTTTGCGGGTCATACTTAAACAAAGAGAGTATGAGTATAGAGCCTTTATGTTCCTCAACAATTTTCTTTAGCTTTTCTTCATCAATATCCAGCTTTTCCAGATTATGGGCAAGATCGGTGTTATTGCCCCATACCCAGCCTTCGGGTTCCTGCATGCTAAACCCAAACGTTTTGTTTTCAAAACGCCTTTGTGCACTTGCTACTAGCACAAATAGCATTATGGTTATGTATATAATCCTGTTCATGTCAATACAAACATACTAAAAAAAAGCACCCTTTTACAAGAGTGCTTTTATATACTTTTAGTAGATATTTCTTATTCCTGCCAAAGCCCCGAAACCTCATTTTTAAGGTAGGCAACAGCAATGCTGCTCGGGCTTTGCTTGTCAAAAAGATCGGTAAGCATAACCTCCCGCAGCTTGTTGGCAGAATCTACTTTATCACTCATATTAGATTTACGGATAAGTTGTATGGTAGCATTTTTAGCAGTTGTAATAATATCCCAGCATTCAGCCGATATATAAATCTGTTGGGTTAGGTTGTGCTCATATTCCTGCTCTATCTGCGCAATAAGATATTCTTCATAATCATGCTTGTTAGATGATTGCGGTGTTATCCTTATAAGTAATTTGGCAGGGTTAATGCGCTCTAAAAACAATACCATCCTTTCATAAGCCTGCAGCCTTAGCGGCATAGCGTTTTTTTGTGCTTCTTTGTGTATAAGATAACGGCGGCGGCCTTCTTCGTTAGCGGTATGCATCTTAAAAAAATAGTAGGCAACAAGGCCTATAATAACCGAAGGCAGTATACTGAAAAAAATATTCATGAATTGCTCAAATTCCATAAAAAGTTTGCGTTTAGGTGATTATACGAATAGATAACGTGGCTTTTTAATAAAAAATTGCTGAGGGCTAAAATAGCAATAAGTTTTGTTGCAGCAGCAGCGTTGCAAAAATAAATAACAATTACATTTGGGCATGCGCTACAACATTATAATACGCAACAAAAGGCTTTTATATATAACAATTACTGCCATAACCATAGGCATGGGTTTGTTTATCCGGATTAAAAAAGACCGGTTCCCTGAAATTTTTAACCAATATGCGGGAGATGCTTTGTATGCTGTTATGATGTATTTTTTAATAAGCATCATAGCAAACAAACGTCCTGTATTTAAAGCTGTTATTGCGCTTACAGTTTGTTATGCAATTGAACTGAGCCAGTTGTACAAAGCAGTATGGATAGAAGCTATACGGCAAACCATGCCCGGCAGGCTTGTGTTGGGCTCAGGATTTTTGTACAGCGATTTACTGGCTTATGCCATAGGTACAGCGTTTGCATTTTTTATTGATTGTTTACTGATTGATAAAGGGCAGGGGGCAAGGTAATTTCAGCCAAAATAATTACTTTTGCATTACTACAGTTATGAAGCAGATACACGATTATATAAGCCAGTTAAATGAGGCACAGCAGGCACCGGTTTTGCAGAAAGACGGGCCAATGATAGTGATAGCGGGTGCAGGCTCTGGTAAAACAAGGGTGCTTACCATGCGTATAGCCTACCTGATGAGCCAGGGCATAGATGCCTTTAATATACTTGCGCTTACCTTTACCAATAAGGCCGCGCGCGAAATGAAAAGCCGTATAGCGGCTATTGTGGGCACATCTGAAGCCAAGAACTTATGGATGGGTACATTCCATTCCATATTTGCAAAAATACTTCGCTTTGAGGCTGATAAACTTGGCTTTCCTTCCAATTTTACGATATATGACACGCAGGACAGCGTGAGGCTTATTAGTGCCATTATAAAAGAAATGCAGCTTGATAAAGATATTTACAAGCCCAAGCAGGTATTAAGCCGCATATCTACCTATAAAAACAGCCTGATAACTGTTAAGGCATATTACAATAATCCTGACCTACAGGAAGCGGATGCCATGTCTAAAAAACCACGACTTGGTGAAATATATGAAAAGTATGTTGAACGTTGCTTTAAAGCGGGGGCTATGGATTTTGATGACCTGTTGCTGCGCACCAACGAACTGCTGAACCGTTTCCCCGAAGTGCTTGCCAAGTACCAGGGTAGATTTAAATACATACTGGTGGATGAGTATCAGGATACCAACCATTCGCAGTATCTTATAGTACGCGCGTTAAGCGACCGTTTCCAGAATATTTGTGTTGTAGGCGATGATGCGCAGAGTATTTATGCCTTTAGGGGGGCTAACATCAATAATATTTTGAATTTCCAGAAGGATTATGATAATGTGCAGATGTACCGCCTGGAACAGAATTACCGTTCTACAAAGAATATTGTAGAAGCGGCTAACTCTATTATAGATAAGAACAAGGTTAAGCTGGATAAGATAGTATGGACGGCAAATGATGAAGGCCCGCGCATTAAAGTGCACCGCAGCCTTACCGATGCAGAAGAGGGACGTTTTGTGGCCAGTACCATTTTTGAGCAGAAAATGCAGAACCAGCTCAAGAACGGCAGCTTTGCCATACTATACCGCACCAATGCCCAATCGAGGGCTATGGAAGATGCGTTGCGTAAGCGTGATATACCATACCGCATATACGGAGGGTTGTCTTTCTACCAGCGTAAAGAGATAAAGGATGTACTGGCATACCTGAGGCTGATTATAAACCCAAAGGATGAAGAGGCGCTTATGCGCGTTATTAATTATCCGGCAAGGGGCATAGGGGATACCACTATTGAAAAGCTAACGGTTGCTGCAAACCATTACGGCAGGAGTATTTTTGAGGTAATGGATAACCTTGACAAAATAGACCTGAAGCTAAACAGCGGTACCAAGAACAAGCTACAGGATTTTGTAACCATGATAAAAAGTTTTCAGGTAATAAATGAAAACCAGGATGCTTTTTACCTTGCAGAGCACGTTACCAAAAAAACGGGACTGGTACAGGAACTGAAGAAAGACGCAACACCGGAGGGTATTGCGCGCATAGAAAATATTGAGGAATTACTTAACGGTATAAAAGACTTTACCGAAGGCCAGCGCGAGGTTGACGGTGCACGTGGTGCATTATCTGAATTTTTAGAGGATGTGGCACTGGCTACCGACCTTGATAAAGATACAGGTGATGATGACAGGGTTGCCCTAATGACGATTCACCTTGCCAAAGGCCTTGAGTTCCCTTATGTGTTCATTGTAGGTATGGAGGAAGACCTTTTCCCGAGTGCCATGAGCATGAATACCCGCAGCGAACTGGAAGAGGAGCGCAGGCTGTTTTATGTAGCCCTAACCCGCGCCGAGCATCAGGCCTACCTTACTTATGCACAGTCGCGATACCGTTGGGGTAAGCTGGTAGATAGTGAGCCATCGCGATTTATAGAGGAGATAACAGATAGTTATTTAGAATATCTTACACCTACAGAAACTAATTACCGCTACAAGCCAATGATCAATACTGATATATTTGGTGATGTGGATAAATCGAAACTACGGCAGATAAAACCGGTAAGCGGTACGCCTCCAAAATGGATTACGGATAATGACCCCAAACCGGATGCTAATATCAGGAGGTTAAAACCTGTTTCAAGGCCTGCTGCACAAAGTAGCAGTACTCTGCCTGATACAAAACTGGCAATTGGCAATGTAGTGATGCACGAACGTTTCGGTAAAGGAGAAGTATTAAACTTAGAAGGTGTTGGCGCAGACAAAAAAGCCGAAATACGTTTTGAAGTAGGCGGTATAAAAAAATTACTGTTACGCTTTGCAAGGCTTGATGTTATTGGATAATTGTGTCAGATATATTTTTTTGCGAAATTGGGATATCTCAGGTACAGAAACACAACTAATAAAGCAATACCGGCTAATATTGAAAACATAGCTACATATATGTCCTCACTTTTTGTATCTTCTAAAGAGAGTAAAGTTTTATTAGCTGCATCAATCCTATATATTTTAGGCCCCGTTTCAATTATGTCTTTCTTTTTAATGTAAATTGTAGCAACATTACCCTTTTTTAGTCCTGCTTTAATTTTTTGCAGCTTTTCGCTATATTTTTCAGGTTCTGTAATTTTAAATAGTCTATTGTTTCCGCTAAGGGTAACTATAAGATTACTGCTATAATGGGTTTGTTTCGTCTTAAAGCTTTTTGACGACGTTATATACATATCAGTACTAAATACTTTCCCTGATATGGCAACTAAATCGTCTTCTGTTGTAAAAGATATCCTGAATGTTTGTATAGAAAATATTATAAGGAATACACCACTAAGTAAAACTATAAAATGTAGTCTGGAAGTATTCCTTTCGGGATGGATTTTAAACACAGTAATATAATATAAAAAATTCCTGCTTTATAACTATCGTGTAGATTGCGTTGAAAATTCACCAAAACCTTTATACTCACCATTCTCAAAATAGTGCATCCTGCTGTAACTATCTTTAGCTGCTTTTATAGCTAAATCTTCTGAAAATAAGCGTGTATAACGGTCTGTAAAGTTTGTTTTATAATATTCTGTATCAATCCCGAAAATCGGGTGGTTTATATCATAAAACTGAGCCATTTCTTTACCGTCATAATATTCGGCTACTACAAAAAGTTCAGTATCTTGCTCATTGCAATATTGCTGTAGTAAAGTAGGGGAGATACATTGCTCTGAAGCACAATGCGGATCCCAGATATAAACAATGGCCTTTTTGTAATCTTTAAGGCAGTCTTTTAATTGTAAACCATTAATTATATAAACCTTCGGAGTTTCAGCAGTAGTAAGATTACAGACAGCCTCACCAGGATTTGTCTTTATCAACAATCCCGGATACTTTTTATCTGTCTTTTTATATTTGCTCACAAAGCCTACTATTTCAGGAGCTTTAACGCTTATACATGAAACGGTAGAAAACAGTAGGCATATTACTATAAATGCCAGTAGAGAATTTTTTTTCATAGTTGGGCAGTTAATAAAACATGCATACAATTTATAAATAAATTTTCATCTGCTGATAAAATAAAAAAAGCCAAAACATAAAATGCTTTGGCTTTTAATTTCCGTAAATAACCTTTTAACTCTTGTTGTTATTAAAGTATCTTCTGTTATAGAATTCTTCTTCATCAGGGTTAATTTCATCTTCAGGATAATAAACCGCTAAAAGCTTAACTTCATATTCCCTGTCAATATCAGCACCTTTATTAAATCGGTTTGTTTGTGCAAATGTGTCAAAATTAATAGTGTTGCACACTACTTTACCAGCATCTTCATCAATGGCTACAGCACCTATGGGCACAACGAGATGATCTTCGCCTTCTTTATTAAGGTATTCATGTATGCCTTCGCTTGCCGGTGTCCTGAATACTTCATGCCCTTTTTTTATAAGCTCTTCATTTACCTCCACATCAAGGTATACTACGCGCTCTTCAAATTTATTTACAAGCAGGTTATCTATTACGCCAATCCTTCTCCCTTCGGCATCTGAGAGCTCCCAACCTCTCACGTCAGTATAATCAGAAGCTACTTTATAGTCTGACAGATCATCAAGTCTGTATAATCTTTTATTGCTTTTATCATTAGTACTCATAATGTGTAATTTTTATTATTGATTAATTTTTTCTAGGAGGGCAGATGCCTTATCAAAAAATGACTTTACTTCATTTTTCTGGTCTAATGTAAGTTCCGCAGGGTTTATAGAAGCCGCCGCATCTTTAACTGCAGATGCTTCTGCAGAAAGTTCCGGATTTGCATTTTGCTGTATATTTTGCAATACAACAGCTATATTATCTGCTGCTTTCCTGATATTATCAGCATGGCTGGTTTCATAAGGGTCATTGATTATTTTATCAGAATATTCCCTGATTTGTTCCATGTCCTTATTAATATCATACCCGGTTTCATCCGCAGCTGCCTTAGTTGCGGCAATAAGCTTACTAAAGGCCTCATTGGTATATTCATGATCAAGCCCCATTTCGTTCCTGTTTGTGTCTATGTAATCCACATAGGCTGCAATTTCGGCGTTGCCCGATAACGCATCATTTCCCTCGTTTCCGGTTGCATCAGTTTCGGTAGCAACGGGAGTTTCCTCCATAACCGTAGCATCGGTATCATTCTCACGAAAAACAAGGAAGTACACAATAACGCCTACAATAACAAGCAGTAGCAGTATCCACGGCCACACTGGTTTTTTCTTTTCAATCTTAATTTCAGCCATAATTTACATTTTTGTTTTATAATCAGTTTACGGTTCCTGTACAAGGTATTTAAAATAAGACAGATACTATGACTGATTAACAGTATTTGGCTATTCTTTACCACTTAATTAAGCTTTCGCCTATTACCTATTTTAAGCAAAAAGCCTTAACTTTAAACTTTAATTTAACCAAACCTCATGGCACAATTTATTAAGATATATCCTGAAAATCCCAACGAGCGCGAAATAGCTAAAATCATAAAGATTCTGCGTGACGGGGGCGTTATAATTTATCCTACCGATACTGTTTATGGTTTGGGTTGTGATATAACTAATACCAAAGCGCTGGAACGTATTGCCAGGATAAAGGGAATTAAGCTGGATAAGGCTAATTTTTCGTTTGTGTGTTATGACCTGAGTAACCTTTCTGACTATGTAAAGCAGATAGATACCAGCACATTTAAGATTTTAAAGCGTTCATTACCGGGACCCTATACCTTTATACTGCCGGGCAACAACAACCTGCCTAAAGAATTTAAAAAGAAAAATACAGTTGGTATAAGGGTACCTGATAACAATATTGCACGTGAAATTGTAAAGCAACTGGGCAACCCGATAGTTTCTACATCTATACACGATGATGATGAAGTGCTGGAGTATTCGACTGACCCTGAGCTTATTTTTGAGAAATGGCAAAACCTTGTAGATGCGGTTATTGATGGCGGTTATGGAGATAACACCCCATCAACCATTATAGACCTTTCGGGCGAAGAGCCTGTTTTGGTAAGGGAAGGTAAAGGTGACATTACCATCATTTAATTATACAGCTTTCCTGTTCTTTATAATAGCGGCACTGTTTTCCTCTGCCCAGCCGCCAAGTTGTACCAGTTGCTCTAACAGGCTAAACCCAAGAGGGGTAAGGTTATATTCTACCCGGGGCGGCACTTCAGGAAACACCTTTCGTTCTACAAGCCCGTCGGTTTCAAGATTACGCAGCGTAACGGTAAGCATGCGCTGCGATAGATCTCCAATAAGTTTTTTAATTTCGTTGAAACGTAATGTTCCGTAACCGCCAAGTGCGTAAATTGTTAGCATACTCCACTTATCGCTTATTCGTGCAATGACATCTCTTACAGGGCATATGCCGTTTCTGGTTTCATTCGCCTTCAAAAAAATATTCTGAAATTTTTTCTGTTCGCTAAGTGCAGTGTTTTCCATAAAAGTTACTTTGGTGTTACTATGTTATGCTGATGTGCCCTCTTGCACAGGCAATAGTTACTTTTTAATTTTGAGTTACCAAAAGTAACTATTAATATTAAAAAAGTGATACAATATGGCTAAAATTTTAGTTACCGGCGCTACCGGTACAATTGGTAAATTAGTGGTAAAACACCTCGAAAATCTTGGTGCAGATTACCTTTCCGGAACCCGCAACCCAAATGGCGGTAAAGATGTTTATTTTGATTATAATGATACGGCATCATTTGAAAACGCTACCAAAGGCGTAGATACCGCTTTTGTGCTTGGGCCTCCGTTGGTTTTAGGACTTGATACTGTTTTGGCGCCTTTTATAGATTTCCTGAAAGAAAAAGGAATACTGCGCGTGGTATATTTCTCTGCATATAAGGGAGAAAAGATGCAGGGCCTTGATTTTCATCCTAAACTGGAGCAAAAACTGAAAGATGATGGTTTTGACTATACCATACTGCGCCCTACATTTTTTGCACAGAATTTTAAAAACTATGAAGGCGATAATATAACGCAGCGCGATATTATTTTTATGCCTGCCGGCAACGGAAAAGCTTCGTTTATTGATGCAGACAATATTGCAGAAATAGCTGCTATTGCCTTAACAAATGGAGGGCATTCAGGAAAAGTGTATGAGCTAACAGGGCCAGAAAGTGTGTCGTATCATGATGTTGCCAAACTGCTTACAGAAATTACAGGACGTACTATCAGCTATCCTAATCCGTCACCTGAACAGTTTAAAACAGTACTCACAGAATCAGGCGCACCGGAATTTATTGCTGATTATCTTATCAGTGTTTATGGCACTATTGCAGCAGGCAATGTTGACAGCATAACTGATGATTATAAAAAAATAACAGGCAAACAGCCTACACCTATAAAAAAGGTTTTAGAGCAGGACTTTGCCCAATAAGCAATTTTATAAACAGAAAGCGCAGGGTAATTCCTGCGCTTTTTATTTTATAAAAATTTGGCCCGCATTTCGGGTGTAGGTATCATGCATTCGTCTTTCTTGCCATACCATTTGTAGCGGTTGCGGGCTACATAGTCATAAGCAACGTTTGTGAGTGATGAAGGCAGAACAGAGAAAGCATTTAGAAGCGAATATACACCGCCCAGATCTTTTGCAATCTTCATGGCAGCATCAGCTTTATAGTAATAAGCTTTACCGGGCTCGTATAAAACTATAGAATCTGTTTTCGAGGTGTCTAAACCTATATAAGCCGTTATTTCCTTACCCAGATCTGACTGCAATGGCACAAAACGAAAAATGTCTTTTTTGTCGTTCTTAATAACAAACTGAACCGTACTGTCGCACAGGTTGCAGACACCATCAAACAATATGATCTTTTTGTCTTTGGGTAAATTTTCCATAACTTATTTTTTTGCGGCTTCAACCAGCTCAAGCGATTCAAGGTCAACCTTAGAGGTAAAGATGCCATAGTTTACAGTAGCTTTGTTTTTCTCTATAGCATCGAGCGTACCTACGGCTTTACCATCGGTCATACGCACCCTGTCGCCAATTTTAAGTATTGCCTTTAGCTTCTCAACAGGCTTTTCCTTTAGCTTTTTTTCTTTCTTTTCTTTACGGATAGCTTCAACCTTTTCCTGTACCTCTGCAACAATTTGCTTTTGCTGGGTTTCTTTAATCTTCTTTTCTTTAGGGGCTAATTTTTTGCGTTTGGAGTTTTCTATCTCAACCATCTTTAAAAACTCGCCAATAAGCTCTTTTTTGTTTTTGCTGTTAAAGTACTTTTCGCTTATATCATCCAGTTTCTGTCCGATATAGATAAGCCTTTGGTTAGCATCATACAGTTCCTGGTAGCTTTCAAGCTTTTGCTGTATCCTGCTGTTTATACCTTCCATTTTTTTGCTTTCCTCGCGTGCTTTTGTTTCCTCTTCTTTTAATATCTGAGATGTTTTTTCCAGCTTCGAGCGTTCTTTTTGCAGGGTGGCAATAGTTTTGTCAAAGCGTACCTTACCTTTTTCTATTTTCTTTTTTGCCCTGTTTATCAGTCCAAAAGGTATGCCGTTCTTTTGCGCGACTTCAAATGTAAATGAGCTTCCTGCCTGGCCGAGTATCAGCTTATACATAGGCTCTAACGATTTTTCATCAAAAAGCATGTTGGCATTAGTGGCAAAAGGCAGTTCGTTAGCCAGCATTTTAAGGTTAGTATAGTGCGTAGTAATGATGCCAAATGCCTCGCGGTGGTAAAACTCTTCCAGGAAAGTTTCGGCAAGGGCACCTCCAAGCTCAGGGTCAGAACCGGTACCGAATTCATCTATCAGGAACAGGGTTTTATCATTGCACTTCCTTAAAAAGTAATTCATGTTCTTAAGCCTGTAGCTATAGGTACTCAGGTGGTTTTCTATAGACTGGTTATCACCAATATCTGTTAATATCCTGTCGAACAAAAATGTTTCGCTCCGTTCATGCACAGGTATCAACAGCCCGCACTGTAGCATTAGCTGCAACAGGCCAATTGTTTTCAGCGTGATACTTTTACCCCCAGCATTAGGCCCCGATATTACTATAATACGGTTTTCCTGTGTCAGCTCTATCGTCTGCGGATAGGTAGTTTCCTGCTTGCGCTTGTTGTTAAGGTACAGGATAGGGTGGTAGGCATCCCTGAAATACAGCCGCTTTTCATCTGTAATTGCAGGTAAAAGACCGTTTATCCTGCGGGCATATTTTGCCTTGCCTGCCGTTACATCTATATCGGTTAAAAACTGCTGATAGTCCTGTAGCAACGGTACATAAGGGCGAATAATACTGCTGAGGGTTTTTAATATAAGCTTTACCTCTTCTTTTTCTTCATACTCAAGATTATTAAGCTCACGCGAATATTTAAGGGTAGCTTCAGGCTCAATATAAGCAATACTGCCTGTTTTAGAGCTTCCCAGTATAGAACCTTTCACCTTTCTGCGGTACATAGCAAGTATAGCCAGCACCCTGCGGTTCTCTACAACCGTTTCTTTAATATCATCAAGATAACCCAACCCATTATAGTGACTTAGCGCAGAAGCAAAGCTTTGGTTTATCCTTCCTTTAACCTCATTCATCTGCCTGCGGATAATTTGCAGGTCGGGTGATGCATCATCTTTTATTTCGCCATACTTGTCAACAACCTTTTCAATGCTTTTTGCAATTTCTTTGGTATATTCTACCTGCGATGCCCTTTTATAAAGTGTGGGATAATAATCGCTGAATTTTTCAAGGAATTTTATAAGGGTATTGGTCGTTTCTGATAATGATGCAATTTTACCGAATGCTGGAGCTTCAAGGTAACTATCCTCTATGGCAAGAAACTTAATTTCGTTATTAACAGGCTCAAACCCGTGGTTGGGCAGCGCATTGTTATTATCGTATGACGAAACGTATTCTGATGTCTGGTACAGCGATTCGAGCAGCGTTTCCCTGTCTTTAAAAGGGGCTATGCTTAATGCCTGCTCTTTTCCTGGCTCGGTTACACAGGCAGCCGACACCGCTTCCAGCACGGTGTTGAACTCTAAATCCTGTAATGTCTTTTCTGTGATACTTATCATGCTTTAGCCTGAGCAAATTTTATGCAAAAATACTACATAATAGGGCTTGCTGTACTTTTGGCAGCCAAAGTTTAAGAACTGCCTAACGTTTGATAACAACCTGAATAATTATATTTGCACAAACTACCTGTTATGGATGTAACTATTAACGCTTCCTGGAAAAATGTACTGGGTGAAGAGTTTAACAAACCTTACTTTGAACAGCTTATTGATTTTGTAAAAACAGAGTATGCAACGCATACCTGCTACCCAAAAGGAAACCGCATTTTTGCTGCTTTTGATCATTGCCCTTTTGACAAGACAGAGGTTGTTATAATAGGGCAGGACCCATACCACGGGCCGGGGCAGGCAAACGGGCTGTGCTTTTCGGTTAATGATGGTGTGCCCATGCCGCCGTCTTTAATTAATATTTTCAGGGAGATACAGGATGATCTGGGCAAGCCTTTTCCGCCGACCGGTAACCTTGAGCGCTGGGCCGACCAGGGCGTGCTGCTGCTTAATGCCACACTGACAGTAAGGCAGGGCGAGGCAGGCAGCCATCAGGGCAAAGGATGGGAAACCTTTACCGATGCCGTAATACAAAAAATATCAGAACACAAAAAAGATATCGTTTTTATGCTTTGGGGCGGGTATGCCAAGAAAAAAGGAGCGCGTGTAGATGCGGCAAAGCATAAAGTTTTACTATCAGGACACCCTTCGCCGCTAAGTGCGAATAAAGGGCATTGGTTTGGCAACAGGCATTTTAGCCTTGCTAACGAATTCCTGCATGCAAAAGGTAAAAAGGCGATAGAATGGTAAGGCTTAGGCATTCGCCGTTCAATGTTTAAAGTCTAATGTTCAAAGTTTAGAGGTCAGGTTTCTTATTTCTAAAAATCTGACAGCTAAAAGCTAATAGCTAATTTAGCGTCAGCGCGCCCAGTATTTCCTCGCTCATAAAAGGCCCACCGGGATAAGATGCTGTGTAGTCAAGGTTTAGCCAAACCTGCCCGTGCTCGTCTATATGGTAATGTATTTCTTTACCGCGGCTCTCATCAGGAAATAAGACTTCTTTAATCAGGTAGTTGGCTTCTTCAAGATCAGCCATGTCACCCACAAGCATTTCAGGGTACAAATGCCCACCTGTATGGATGATGCGCGGGGTACCGCCAATAGCACGTATTGAGGCCGCCATCAGGATGGCATGGTCATCACAGTCGCCTGAAAAGTGTTCTAATGATTCGCTTGCATAGGCTATATACTCACGCCCTTTGGGGTCGTTTACATAATTCCATTTGTCGCGTATTTCTTTAAACACTGCAAAACACTGTATCATCTTGCGCTGGTCATGATGCCCTTTTACTTCTTTAAAAAATTTAGTTGTGGCAGAGAGTGCAAAATTCCGTACAGCAGGAGTGTTGTAATCAACAGCATCCAATATTTCAGATTTATTGGGAAAGGGCAGGAGTTTCGATATAATAATATCCTGAGGGTTAGGGTCTTCTGACATGGTATATATCATGGCCTGGTAATCTTCAAAAACCGAACGGAAGCCATAGTCGCCAAATACAGATCCGTACAGAAGTGCCAGCAAATACAGCACAAGGCAAATAATAATTATGGTTTTTAGCAGCCGCAAAACAAGCTGTATTGTAATTAACAGAATAAGGAAAATAAGCACCCTGTCTAAATGCAGCGGCCATTCGGGGTCTATAAGGTTTTGGTGCAGTATGATAAAAACAGGTACCGATATGAGTATATTTAGTGCCAATATGATAATGGAATCCCACGGCTTCTTAACCTGAAGCTTTTTTTTAATAGAATTATACGTGATTTTTTCCGTTTTTATCATTTGCTTTTAGCGCAAAACCGGGTTTAGTTTATCCTGTTGCTTTTTCAAAATCAGTTTTTGCCTGTATAACGCCAAGTGCTGCCAGTTCGTTTTGTACTTCATCAAAAATTTGCCTGTTCAGTTTATCCTGAGACCATTCGGTAATTTGCAGCCATTCGGCAATATCTTCTTCTTTTTGGTTGTATCGTTTGGCAAGCAGGTTTGTAATGGCAGGACGGCTTTTAAAACCGGCGGTACATGCATTTATAATATCTAAAACTGTTCCAATAACAGCCGCATCGGTACTTAAAACTTCATTGCGCACCGCAATTACAAAGCAGGGCCATGGGGTGGGGCAGTCGCCCACACGCCTAAAGATGCCTTTATCTACAATGGGCTTAGTCATAAAGCGCTCCCACATAAAATAATCGGCTTGGCCTGCTGTAAGGGCTTCAACAGCTCCATCAAGCGTATTAATAACTTCAAATTGCAGATTATCTGTAGGCCAGCCCTGCATTTTAGCATTTACAATTGCCATTAAATGGGAACCTGAACCATAGCGGCTTATGGCTACATTTGTATCTTTCAGGTCTGATATATCCTGATAAGGCGCTGTGGCTGCCACATGGATACCCCAGATAAGCGGAGAAGATACATATACCTGAACAATTTTACTGTCATTTCCCGCCGCAATATCTTTAATTATTCCTTCGGTAAGTATAACGGCAATATCGGTTTCGCCATTACGCAGCATCTGGCACAGCTTGCCTGTACCTTCGGGTACATCAGTCCAGGTGAGGTCTATGCCCCCGGCCTTAAAATCTCCATTCTCAATGCATAAATGCCAAGGCAGGTTAAAATGCTCCGGAACCCCGGCTATTTTAATTTTTTTCATCTTAATTATATTTTGGCAATTCTCTCCAGTGCATAAGCAATAAGCGCATTTACCGCTGCATAGGGGTCTGCACTGAATGTTCCTAACGCCCTGTTGGCAATAATAGCATTAAGCGATACTGCATGATGCCCTAGCAGTGCCGAAAGCCCATATATAGCTGCCGTTTCCATTTCAAGATTTGTGATAACAGTGCCATTGTAGCTGAAACTGTCCATCTTAGCATTCAGTTCGCTATCGCGGATATCAAGCCTTAAAACACGCCCCTGGGGGCCATAAAAGCCCCCTGCTGTAGCAGTGAAACCTTTCCTCATAATATCGCTCTCCATAGCCTCTAAAAGCTTCTCTCCGGCTTTTACCACATAGGGCCTGCCTTTACGCATATCCCAGCCTGTATGGGCTATAAAAGCATCTTCAATGGCAGTATCTGTTACTTTATCAATTAAATAGGATTGTATCATGTTATCTAAACCTAATCCGTACCGGCTCATAACAAAACTGTTAACCGGTATATCAGGCTGTAAAGCACCCGATGTGCCTATCCTTATTATGTTTAAAGAGGTAAGCTGCTCTTTTGGCATGCGGGTGTTCAGGTCAATATTAACAAGGGCATCAAGCTCGTTCATAACAATATCTATGTTATCAGGGCCTATACCTGTAGATATTACACTTATACGCTTACCTTTATACACTCCTGTATGGGTTTTAAACTCCCGCTTTTGGGTACTGAATTCCACCACATCAAAATGGCGGGTTATTTTTTTAACCCTGTCCTGGTCGCCCACAAAAATTATATTTTCAGCTATATTTTCCGGGCGCAGGTTAAGATGGTAAACACTTCCATCGGGGTTTAAAATAAGCTCAGATTCTTTTATTTGCATTTGGTTAAGTTCTTGTTTGGTTAATAATCAGCCGCCAACACGCTTTACTTTGTAGCCTTCTTTTGCAAGATAATCCATTACCTTATCACGAAAATTTCCCTGTATGATGATCTCGCCATCTTTAGCAGAACCGCCAACGCCGCAAAGTGTTTTCAGTTTTTTTGCAAGCGCTTTTAAATCATCGTCAGATCCTTCAAAGCCTTTTATAACAGTAGCTATTTTGCCGCCACGGTTCTTTTTATCAAGGTGCGCCTCAAGCCGTTGCTCATTATTTGGCAGGGTTTCCTGCTGCCCGTCATTATTATCAAACTCAAAATCTTTGTTGGTAGAAAATACAAAGCCGCCCAAATCTGCAAGGCTGTTGGTTTTATTTTTTGTCATAGTACATATATTTAAACAAAAAAGCATCAGGCTATACATAAACCTGATGCCTATTAACGCTATAAAATTAACGATTATTTTTTGATTAATCCTAAATCTACAAGGCGTTCGTGCAGGAATTCTCCCGCTGTAATATCTTCATATAGTTTAGGGTTTTCTGCATCAATACAGTTTTCTAGGCAGTTAAGCTTCATTTCGCTAACCGGGTGCATAAAAAACGGTATAGAATAGCGCGAAGTTCCCCAAAGCTCCCTTGGTGGGTTAACTACCTGGTGAATAGTGCTTTTCAGTTTGTTGTTGGTGTGGCGGCTAAGCATGTCGCCTACGTTTATAACAAGTTCATCAGACTCGGCAATGGCATCTATCCATTCGCCGTTGTGATTTTGCACCTGCAGGCCACGTCCCTGTGCGCCCATTAGCAGGGTTATAAGGTTAATATCACCGTGTGCTGCGGCACGCACTGCATTTTCAGGCTCGTGGGTAATAGGAGGGTAGTGAATGGGGCGTAATATACTGTTGCCTTCGGCTACATATTTATCAAAATAAAACTCATCAAGCCCTAGGTATAATGCCAACGCTCTTAGTACATAAACACCTGTTTTCTCCAGCATTTTGTAGGCTTCCTTTCCAACTTCATTAAATTTTGGAAGCTCTTTAACTTCAACATTTTCAGGATATTCACCTGTATATCGTGAGCCTTCTTCAAGATACTGTCCAAAATGCCAGAATTCTTTTAAATCACCCTCTTTACGGCCTTTTGCATGCTCCTTACCAAAGGAAACATAACCCCGCTGACCTCCAATACCAGGTATCTCATATTGTTCTTTTACCTCAAGCGGCAGGCTAAAGAAGTTTTTAACTTCTTCGTAAAGGTCATCAACTAAGCGGTCATCAAGAAAATGCCCTTTTAATGCAACAAAACCTATATCTTCATAGGCCTTTCCGATTTCATTTACAAATTTTTGTTTGCGTTCCGGGTCACCCGAAAGGAAATCACGCAGGTTAACACTTGGAATGTTTTGCATAATTTTAAAAAATGTTAATAACTTATTAAGGCATAAAGC
>NZ_JAMWYY010000045.1 GCF_024305175.1 Flavobacterium sp. | reverse complement strand
CATTCAGTAACAATTTAATTACCTTAAATTTATTATTTGAATACAGAATATAATGTTAAATACTTATTTTTATAGATTGTATTAAAATCCTTACTTATGAAAAAGAACTACTTATTCTTTATTTTTTGTTTGATCACACATTTTGCCAGCGCACAAGAGCCTTTTATTGGTAAATGGAATGTAGGTGCAGGCAATTTAAGTCTAACCTTTGGTATAATTGAGGATGATAATATACCTGATAGCTATACTATTGATTTTGGAGATGGTACAGTTTTAACCAATCAATCAGGCACCATTACCCATCTTTATGCCAGTCCGGGTATTTATTATGTGAGTATTTCGGGAGAATTTAGCCGTATTAAATTAAATGTGTCAAGTCTTACCGCGGCCAGGTTATATTCTATAGAGCAGTGGGGTGATGTGCAATGGACAAGCATGCAAAGTGCATTTGAAGGTTGTGATGCATTAAACATTAATGCTACAGATACTCCTGATTTAAGTTTGGTTACAAATATGAGCAGAATGTTTATGAATGCAGCTGCATTAAATTCACCTGTAAATGATTGGGATGTATCTAATGTTACCGATATGCAATATATGTTTTACGGGGCTACAGTTTTTAACAAACCAATAAATAACTGGGATGTATCTAACGTTACTGATATGCGTAACATGTTTAATAATGCAGAATCCTTTAATCAACCCATAGGTAATTGGGATGTATCTAATGTTACTGATATGCGTAACATGTTCTATAATGCAGAATCCTTTAATCAACCGATAGGAGATTGGGATGTATCTGGCGTTACCAATATGGGTAGTATGTTCTATGATGCATCTGCCTTTAATCAATACATAGGCGATTGGGATGTATCTAATGTTACAAATATGTCTATGATGTTTCATGGTGCCACATCATTTAATCAATCAATCAATAATTGGGATGTCTCAAGCGTTACAAACATGACGGGTATGTTTCGTATTGCCACATCATTTGATCAACCGCTTAATAACTGGGATGTTTCAAATGTAGAAGATTTTATTTCGACGTTTGCAGGTGCAAGTTCATTTAATCAGCCATTAGACGGATGGGATGTATCTGCCGCTACAAGTATGTCGAAAATGTTCAGTGGAGCAACTGCATTTAATCAGCCCATAGGTAATTGGGACGTATCAAACGTTACCAGCATGGACACTATGTTTGACTCTGCAACTTCATTTAACCAACCGCTAAACAATTGGAATATATCAAATGTAATAAACATTCAGAGGATTTTTAATGGAGCAACTTCTTTTAACCAGCCGCTGGATAATTGGGATGTATCTAATGTCATTATTATGGTTAGGGCATTTAAAAATGCTTCATCCTTTAATCAGGACCTTTCAAGCTGGAATTTTCCACAAGCCAATATATTTGGCCCTGATGGCCATTTTGCAGGCTACAGCGATTTAGATACTGCTAATTATGATGCATTATTAATGCGTTTTGCAGATTTAGGTTTAGAAAATATGGCACTTAGATCAGAAAATCTTGAATATTGTTCCTCTCTTGAAACACGAAATTATTTAATTAATGAAAAAGGATGGAATATTTCCGGAGACAGCCTGAGTGAAGACTGCGAGGTTAATACTTTATCAGGCACAGTTACTTTTGACAATGATGCAAATGGTTGTGATGAAAGCGATATTCCTACAATTAATTTTTTAATTAAGGCTACTAATGAAGATAGTAATTATGCTGCCATAAGCAATTCTCAAGGTGAATATGTAATAAATACTTTTGAAGGTACTTATGATATTGCCATTGTTAATATTCCTGATTATTTTGAAGTAAATCCCATCAGCTCAACTGTAAATTTTGTTGGCAATAATAACACTGAAACACGTAACTTTTGTATTACTGCAACAGAAAGTATAGAGGACTTAAACATTACGATCTTGCCACTTAATGAAGCACGACCTGGGTTTGAAGCCAATTATCAATTAATCGTTGAGAATATGGGAACACAAACTGTTGCCAATACTACAGTTACACTAACATTTGATGAAACACTGCAAACATTTGTTTCTGCAACACCTGCCGCAACTTCAGCAACAGCTAACCAGCTGATTTTTGCTGTTGATAACATATTGCCGTTCCAGAGCAGGGCTGTAGCATTTACAATGCTAACGTTTACCCCGCCTACTGTGAATGGTGGTGAAACAGCAGAATTTACTGCCACTGTTACACCCGATGCCAATGATAACACGCCTGATGATAACACCTTTACTTTCGAGCAGGAGATTGTAAACTCTTACGACCCTAATGATAAGAGGGTAGTGCAGGGCGAGACAATATTTATAGAACAGGCTGATGAATATTTAGATTACATAATCAGGTTCCAGAACACTGGTACAGCAAGTGCTATTTTTGTGAGGATTGAAGACGAACTGCACCCTAACCTTGACTGGACAACCTTCAGACCGATAAGTGCCAGCCATGATTACCGTGTTGAGATTACCGACGGTAACCTTGTAGAATTTATATTTGATGATATTAACCTGCCTCATGAAGCAGCCGACGCTGCCGGAAGTAATGGTTTTATAGCGTATAAAATAAAACCTGTTGCTAATATTCAGGTTGGTGATGTTATGAGTGGTGATGCCAGGATATATTTTGACTATAACCTGCCTATTATTACCAATATAGCATCTACAGAGGTAGTGCCACCTCTTGGTATTGATACTGTAAAGGGTAACAACGTTGTCATTTATCCTAACCCGGTGGGCGATGTACTAACAATACAGTCAACAGGTACAGAAGTAACAGGTGCAGTTATTTATAACCTGCAGGGCGGCAAAGTACTTGAGCTTGATAAAACTGTAAACAGCATTGACACAGCAAACCTTACATCTGGTGTTTATATAATATCAATCAGCACAACAAAAGGTACATCTCAATACAAACTGATTAAAAAATAATTTTACAACAATATATTAAGAAGCCCCTAAAAAACGGGGCTTTTGTTATTTAAGGCATTAACAAACTGTTTTGTTTCTATAAATTGATCCCAAGCTTTTTCTTAAGCTTTAAAAATAATAAAGCAGTAATATAAGCATTGCCGGATGCTGTATGCCTGTCGCCTTTGCTTATTTTTAAGGCATCACACATTTCATCTGTGGTGGCATGATAATCTTCAGGGAGGTCTTTCCATTTTTGGTACAGCACATTAATATCCATGAAGCTGTTTTTTAACCTGCCCAGTTCAAGGCGCTTTAATGCCTGGTTAAGCATTTCTATATCAAGATTACTGTTATGGCTTACTAATATGGCGTCGCCTGTAAATTTTAAAAAACGTATAATAGCTTCCGCTTCTACAACTTTTTCTGCAGATAAATGCAACTTTGCATTATAGCTTTCATTAGTTAAATCTGTTTTTATCTGCGTTTCAAAAAAATCATTAATAGCTATTGCATTACCGGCTATGCCAAGTGCCCCTATAGAGAGTATAACATTCTCCTTAACATCAGTTCCTGAAGTTTCAAGATCAAATACCACATAACGTTTTTCTGAGCCTGTCTTTTCTTCACCGTCAAACAGGGCTGTATAATTTTTCCAGAATTGCGGAATGTTTCCGCCTGTAATCCAGTCGAGCATTTTATTTTAAATAGGTAAGTGAAAAACGGTTTTTTATTATATCCTGAATATCAGCTATAGGCTGAAAACTGTTTTTAAGTTTAACTTTATCTGATTTTGATAACGTATTTAAATCTAAATATTTACCATCATTATTATTAATCAAACCTTCTTCTGTCCTGAAGCGCATGAGCAGATTATAAGCTTCAGCACATTCTTCATATAGAGCTGCGTGCTTCTCTTCCGTCTCAGCGAGCTTTTTAAATCTTTGGTATGTATTGGTTATTTCTGTTATATTGTGGCTTAAAGCCAAAAGGCGTGCGGCATCTGTTAAAGGTTCCAATGCACGGTTCTTTATATTAAAGCTGTCTTTATGCTCACCGTCGCTTTCAACAAGAAACTGCCTGAAAAAACCCAAAGGTGGCGGATTTCTTAGTGTATCTGCAGCAAGGTATGCAAAAAACTTTTTATTGCCACTTGTACCTGTCCTTATGTTCTCAGTAAGCGCGTCTTCTATTTCGGGAACTCCATACACAAAATCAAAATCAAAGAAAATGGCATTGTTTTCTATTTCTTTCTCTGCCGGATTTTTAATCCATTCGTTATATTGTTTTAACCAGTCGGTTAAAGACTTGCACCATTTAGGATTAGAGGCTACAATTTTATTAGCAGAATACTGGTAGCCTACTTTCTCAAGAATATCATTAACAAGCTCTGCCAGTTCTGTAAAATACGTTTTTACCTGCTCATAATCTTCAGGCAGTACATCTTCAAAAATAAGCGCATTATTCTGGTCGGTAAGCAATAGCTGTTCCCTGCGGCCCTGGCTGCCAACATTCATCCATGAAAAGCGGGCAGGGGGGGTGGTGCCTGTTTTCTCTACAGCAAGTTCTATAGCCCTACGGGTAATGGCAATATTAATTTCGGCAACAATATTGGTAATATAGGAAACCGGTATGTTTTTATCGATAGAATTCTGTATAAGCTCTGTAAGCTTTTCGCGAACGTGCTTTAAATCTTTTCCGTTTACAGCCCTGCGCGATTGCTTTAGCAAAACACCGGGGGTGTTAGATTGTGCCGCAACAACATCATGTTCAGAAATAATTCCGCTCACAGGTGTATTGTCGGTGCCATCGCGTGTAACACATAAATGCGTAACATTATGGCGCATCATCATCATCTGTGCTTCGGCTACCGATATATTTTCCGGCACAGTTATAACAGGAGAGGTCATAACTTCTTTTGCCGCAGCATCTATAGGCAGTAAGCCTGTTGCAATTTTAGTTCTTAAATCCCAGTCGGTAACTATCCCTACAGGCATTTGATCTTCTTGTATGATAACACTGCCAACAGCACTGTTAGACATGGTTTTAGCTATGAATTTTACTAAATCGTCAGGATTTGCCGTAATGGGATTTCTTGTATAGCGAATAGGCTGAAAATATTGTATATCGGCAACCTGTTCGTTATAAATAGTATTTTCGGCAATTAACTTACCTGTGTTTATTTTGTCGTATGGGTTACGGGTTTGAGACGCAAAACTTTGTAGCAGGAAGTTTAAAACTGCCTTATTTTCTGAGACAAACGGCTGAAAAACAGTTATAGGTATAGCATATACAAGTGCTTCTTCACGTGCACGGGCAGTCAGGAGATAGTCATTTTTAGCAAAAAAAGGCCTTAAACCTAATATATCGCCTTCATCACATTTATCCACAAGCATTTCTTCTGCATCAGAAGTAAGTGAAAGCCCGATTGCGCCGTCTTTAACAATATAAAAGTCGTTATGGGTTGCATCGCCGCCTTTAAAAAGTACTTGGTTCTTTTCAAGATATATAATTTTTGACTGTGCGGCAATAGAAGTAAGTTCTCCATAGGAAAGGCTGCTAAAGGGCGGAAAACGCTTTAAAAAATCGGCAACTTGTTCTGCAACAAGATTTCTCATAATATTTAAATATTGAAATAAAAGTAATATAAATTATGAACCGATAAAAGAAAATGCTTACAGTAAATATTTAAAGGTATGTTAAAATTAGTATGGTAATTTATTGTTACCTTTATTTTTATAAAATAACAATCAAACAAAAAAAGTTTATGAAAAAATTACTTAAAGCTACCGTTATGGCAGTTATGCTGATTATGGCCGGAACCATAAATGCCCAGGAGAAGAAACCTGCAAGTCCGGCTGAAAAAGCTAAAGGAACTATAAATGGTTCAACAATTACTATTAACTACAGCAGCCCGTCTGTAAAAGGACGCGAAATTTGGGGCGCATTGGTACCTTACGGTAAAGTATGGCGTGCCGGAGCAAATGATGCAACCACATTTACAACAACAAAAGATATAATGGTTGAAGGTAAAAAACTGCCTGCCGGTACATATTCTTTTTTTGTGATTCCTGATAAAGACGCTGCTACCATAATTTTTAATAAAGAAGCAAAACAATGGGGCGCATATAAATATGATGAATCTAAAGATGAGATTCGTGTAAAAGTAAAGCCTAAAAAGTCGGCTACCATGAACGAGCGCCTTGTTTATAAAGTTAACAACAATAATGTAACATTAAGCTGGGAGAACTGGGATATACCTGTAATGATTAAATAAATATACCAAGCCGTACAGAATAGTACGGCTTAAATTCAATCTTTTTATTTTACATAATATAAATTATAATTCAAATATATAATAATGTCTATTTTACAATATATTTTATTATTTGTGCCCGGTTTCAATATATATTATATTTGTAGAAATAAGCCATTTTTAATAGATGTTATCTAAAAAAACGAAGTACGCCATAAATGCGCTGGTATATATTGCAAGGAATGCAGATTCATGGCCTGTATCTGTAAGCCGTATTTCTGAAGACCAGAAAATCTCATTGAAATTTTTGGAGTCAATTTTGAGTGAGCTTAAAAATGCTAAAATATTGAAAAGTAAAAAAGGTAAATATGGTGGCTATATATTAAATGGTACGCCTGAAGAAATTAATATCGCAACTGTAGTACGTTTATTTGACGGTGCTATTGGTTTATTGCCTTGCGTAACTTATGATTATTATGAACGCTGCGAAGAATGTATTGATGAAGAAACATGCGGCATACGACAGGTAGCTATGGAAATAAGGAACGAAACAGTTAAGCGCCTGAAAAAAGCAACACTTGCCAACATAATACAACGCGAAACAAAAAAACAGTAATTTTTTTATTTTTATATCATACTTATTTGGCAGGAATAATAGGTGTTATATATTTGCACTCTGTTAGAAACCTGCCATAAATGAAAAAAACAGCAATTGCCAAAGTTGCTTTGCTAATTATTAGCACATTGAGCTTTACTGATGTTACTGCACAGAAAAACATTGAAACGCAAAGCCTGCTATGGATGCGCTATCACTTAACACTAAAATTTAACGATAATTATCAGCTAAGGCAGGAAATCGAAGAAAGGACATACTGGTTCCCCTGGCGGCAGCACCAGTTTGTAGCCCGCACCAATCTTGAAAGAAAATTAGGCAAGGGTTGGAATACAGCATTAGGCTTTACTTACTTTGTACACTCGCTGCCTCATGACCCTAATATTGAAGAATATACCAATCAGACAGAGTTAAGGCCGCAGTTTGAGTTTGCCTACCTGCAAAAATTAAATGATAAGTTGAACCTGCATCACAGATACCGTGATGAATTCCGCTTTTTTGAGCAGCCGGACGGTTCTTTTAAATATACAAACAACCGCTTTCGTTATAAACTTGAACTCCAGTACTCCCCTTCCGCTAAAATAGCTTTAAAAGCCTTTGATGAAATACACCTTAATATCGGCAACGAAATAGTAAATAATGTATTTGACCAGAACCGTTACGGCGGTGGCATCAGGTATATGCCGTTAAAGAATTTTGGTGTAGAGCTCGATTATATGAACTGGTTTCAGCAAAGGCAGTCGGGAGTAGATTTTTACAACCGCCATATCGTAAGGTTCACAATCAACCATATAATAGACTTTACCAAACCAAAAAACCAATAACCCATGTCAGAATTATTCAGCACTCTAACCGTACCGTTTCTTTTGGCAATGTTCTTAGCGGTAAACATGGGTGGGAGCGGCACCGCTCCTTCCTTTTCGGCAGCATATGGCGCAAATATAATACGTCGCAATGCTATACCGGGGCTATTTGGGGTAATGGTGCTTGCAGGTGCACTTATTGCAGGGAAAGAAGTTTCGTTAACTCTTGGTAACGGACTTTTAGACCAGCAGTATTTTACGCCACTAAATACATCTGTTATACTGCTTTCTATCAGCATTTCGATACTGGTAGCAAATTTAATTGGTGTTCCGCAGTCAACAAGCCAGTCAACGGTTTTGGCAATAGCAGGAGCAGCAACAGCTACAGATGGTTTAAACACTCACAAGCTGTTTTATGAAATCATCCCAACATGGATAATCTTACCATTAATTGCTTTCTTTATAATGCTGGGACTTTCTAAATGGCTGTTGCCCACATTAAAAGATAAAGTATTTACTGATGATTACAGGTATTTAAACCAGCACAAAGGGCTAAAAACAGTACTGATTCTTTCATCACTTTATGTGGCTTTTTCTATAGGTGCTAACAATGTTGCCAATGCTGCCGCCCCTATAGCATCATTAACAGCTAATGAAATCGGGCAGGAAAATTTAGGTAGCTTCCTCCCTATTGTAATATTATCGGTACTTATTGTAGCGCCCTGTTTTGCCATAGGCAGCTCCTTACTAGGCTATAAAGCAACAAAAAACACCGGTAAAGAAATTGTAAAGGTCTCCCCTTTTAATGGTACTATAATAGCTGTTATAACAGCCAGCCTGCTTTTGCTTGCATCTGTTACAAAAGGCATACCTACATCATTAGTACAGCTTAACGGTGCGGGTTTTATAGCTTTAAGTATAAGTAAGCATGGCGTTAAAAAAACATTCAGTAACAAGACGGTTAAGCGATTTTTTACCGTTTGGGGTATTGCACCATTATTTGCATATATACTTACTTATATCCTTATTAAGCTGCTGCAATAACATACAGGTTCAGTTATTTTAAACTTAAATTTTGTGCGGGATGCGTTTAATGATTTACTTTTACAGCCGTATAAAATATAAGAAACGATGAGCCAAAATAAACCAAATATCAAGCTGCATTCTAAAGAACTGTTATCTGATAACTGGGGAAAATTATATAAGGTGAATTATACTTATTTACTAAAAGATGGCTCTGAACAAAGCCATACACGTGAGGTTTATGACCGCGGTAATGGCGCTGTTATTTTACTATATAATAAAGATAAACAGACTGTTATACTTACAAAGCAATTGCGTATACCTACATGGTTTAACGGAAATACCGATGGGCTTATGATTGAAGCCTGTGCGGGCATGCTTGATGATAAAGAGCCTGAAGAGTGCATAAGGCGTGAAACAGAAGAGGAAACGGGTTACACTCTTACCCATGTAAAAAAGGCAATGGAAGTGTACATGTCGCCAGGCTCGGTTACCGAGATACTTTACTTTTTTACAGCAGCCTACTGCGACGCTATGAAAACCGGAAAAGGCGGTGGCGCAGCAAACGAGCAGGAAAATATCGAAGTTTTGGAACTGCCTTTCGCCAGAGCAATGGAAATGATTACTGCCGGAGAAATAAAAGATGCTAAAACTATTATACTGCTTCAGCACGCCAAAATCAATAATTTGCTTAGATAAGCCTGTTTAACAAATTATTACAAATTGTCTTGTAAGTAATTGCTTATTTTTATAGAAAAACAAGCAATGATTACATTTCAGAATAACCCCAAACTCTCAATATTCGTTCCCTTTTTATATATAGCATGGGAAGACAATATATTGACGCCTCAGGAATATGAAAAGCTGGATAGCTTTATAAGTGCTACAGACTGGATTACAAAAGCTGAAAAGGACTTTCTGCAATCTAAAATTAAGGCAGGCTCCCCCCCTTCCCGATCAGATTTATACAGTTGGAAAGATATGATAGATAACGTTTTATCATCATCTGATAAACCTTCTAATTTAACTGAGGTAGGAATATTAATAGCAAATGCCGAAAGACCTGCATTTAATAATGAGGACATTCAGCACAAAGCTCCTGCTTTTGTTCAGCTTGAAGCCGATTTAGGCATTATGGGCAACGAATTAATATCAGGGTTCAGTAACAGCCGAGACACTGTTACCCACGCACACAACACCAGTAAAAGTTTTGATATAGCCGAAATGACTGCATTTCTGGAAGGTACGCAGTCAGACATCATAAACAAGGTTAAAAGTATTATAAGCTCGCCCGAGCTTGAATTAACGGATACTTCGGCGGATGATTTCCGGGAGACCGTTTTGCAATGGTGCCATATCCTTGCAGATAACGGCCTAGGCTCTTATGCATATCCAAAAGAATATGGCGGTAAAGATGATATAGAGCGCTACTTTACCATTATGGAAACCCTTAGCTACCATGATTTGAGCCTGGTAATTAAATTTGGTGTGCAATTCGGGCTTTGGGGCATGAGCATACTTTCGTTAGGTACAGAAAAGCATTATAAAAAATACCTTCAACAAGTTGGTACACTTGCCCTGCCGGGCTGTTTTGCTATGACAGAGACACATCATGGCTCTAACGTTAAGGGTATAGAAACTACTGCCACTTATAACCATGCTGACAAAACTTTCATAGTTAATACGCCTGATGAGTATGCCCGTAAAGAGTATATAGGAAATGCTGCCAATCATGGCGAAATGGCTACTGTATTCGCTAAGCTGGTTATAGATGGGAAAGACTACGGTGTTAATGCATTTATTGTACCTATACGCGATAAAGATAAAAATGTATTACCCGGTGTAACCATAGACGATTGCGGTAAAAAAATGGGGCTTAACGGAGTTGATAACGGCATACTATATTTTGATAATGTAACTATACCAAAAGAAAACATGCTGGACAGGTTTGCCTCTGTAAATGAGGATGGTGAATTTACCAGCCCAATCCCCAGCGACAACCGCAGGTTCTTTACTATGCTGGGCACATTAGTCGGCGGGCGTATAGGCATACCGCGCTCTGCACTTGCTGCCGCACGCACAGGGCTTACTATAGCTATACAATATGCCGACCAGCGCAGGCAGTTTGGCCCTGCCGGTGGTAAAGAAGTGCCTATACTCAATTATCGTATGCACCAGCTAAGGCTTATGCCCTATCTTGCCAATGCCTATGCACTGCATTTTGCCCTGCAATATGTAACACAACGTTTTATAAACAGGAAACCCGAAGAAATGCAGGAAATAGAAGCGCTTGCTGCGGGTATGAAAGCTTATGCTACATGGAATACCCGCGACACTCTTCAGGAATGTAGGGAAGCCTGTGGCGGTAAAGGTTACATATCTGAAAACAGGATTGATGATTTAAAGAACGACACCGAGATATATACCACTTTTGAAGGCGATAATACTGTGTTGATGCAGCTTGTTGCCAAAAACAGACTCAGTGAGTTTAGAAAGGAATTCGGGGAACTGAACGTAGGCACACTGTTTAATTATGTGTTGCAGCAGGCCAAAACATCTATAACCGAAAAGAACCCGTTCGCTACGCGCAATACAGACGAAAAGCACCTTGCCGACCCCGATTTTCACGTGCATGCATTCCAATACAGGGAAAAAGAACTGGTAAGCTCTGCCGCAAGGCGCTTTAAAAAACTGGTTGACGACGGGCTTGATACTTTTGATGCTGCCAACATTATGCACCCGCACATGCTTAACCTTGCAGAAGCCTACCTTGACAGGGTTATACTAGAGCAGTTTTACCTGAACATTAAGAACTGTAAAAGCGAACCCTTAAAAGAAGTACTGCTGCGCCTGTATAACCTGTTTGCACTAAACAAACTGCATGAACATAAAGCATGGTATTTAGAACAGGGTTACATGGAAGGCGTTAAAACAAAAGCCATACGTAAAATGGTTAGCCAGTTGTGCTGGGAAATACGCAGGGATGCTGTCCCGCTTACAGATGCGTTTAATATTCCGGAAAGCTGCCTTGCCCCTATTATAACATTCAGGAAAGGAGAAGCATAGCTTTAAAATAAGTACAGGTTTCGTTATCTTTGCAGTACAACCCTCCTCCCTTTATAAATCTGCTAAATATGAAAAGATCAGGCTCTGCCGACCTGCCGCTGCACAACGGTCATGTTCCGCTCTGGCTTTCTGAAAGGATGGCAAAGCTTGGGCTGGCTATTGTAGAAGCCATTGCTATGGAGTTTTCTACATCAGAGGTAATAAGCAAGCTCGCAAACCCATTCTGGTTCCAGAGCTTCGGGGCTGTTATGGGTATGGACTGGCACTCTTCCGGCATCACAACTTCGGTATTGGGGGCGTTAAAGCGTTCGGTAAATCCGCACGCAAAAGAACTGGGCATATACATTTGCGGCGGTAAAGGAAAGCACTCTATGAAAACGCCTGATGAGCTTATTGCCGTTGGCAACCGTACAGGGCTTAATGGTATAGAGCTGGCCGGTTTAAGCAGGCTAACCGCAAAAATAGACAATACCGCTATACAGGATGGGTTTCAGTTATACCAGCATAATTTTATTGTAGATGTTGCGGGTAACTGGTGTGTAATACAGCAGGGACTTAATAACGCTACCAGCACGGCAAGGCGGTATCATTGGCATTCTAAAGACCTGCAGTCTTTTGTAAACGAGCCGCACACTTTTATATATGGCGAGAACCAGGGAAAGATTTTAAACCTTACAGCAAATGAAGCAGCAACTACAAGAGAAAAATCGTTAATAATTGCAAATGAACACCCTGACAGGATTATAAAAGAGCTTAACCACCTTACTATGCCGGGCCACCATGATGTGAAAATGCAGGATGTAAACATGAAACGACTTGGTGCTATGCTCTGGATGGCTCACGAGAACAAGCCTGAAGATTTTGAAGGCCTGCTTATGCTAAAAGGTATGGGGCCAAGAACCATACAATCGCTTGCTTTGGTAAGTGAGGTAATCTACGGCACCCCTACCCGATTTGATGACCCTGCACGCTTTTCGTTTGCACATGGTGGTAAAGACGGTAATCCTTTCCCTGTACCGATAAAGGTTTTTGATGAAACCATTACTACATTGCAAACAGCAATTAACAGGGCCAAAATAGGCAACTCCGATAAAATGGCTGCGATACAAAAGCTGTCTGAGATATCACGAAATGCAGAGAAAGATTTTACACCTAATAGTAATTTTGAGGCTTTAATCCAGAAAGAGCGTAACGAATCGTATAAGTATGGCGGCCGCACTATTTTTGGTGATGCAAAACCACCTAAAAAGCAAAGCGGTGAAAGCGGACAATTAAAGCTTTTTTAGTTCAATCTCTTCTGCCTCGCCTTCTTTATAACGATCAAACACCCTTCCTATAAACACGCTAAGGCGGTGTTTATAATCTTCTATAAGCCACTCCCTGTAATTTTTAGTGGTCTTGCTTAACAGTTTTGCATATTGCTTTACCCTGTACTCAATATCAGGCTCCAGCTCTTTTGCCAGTTTGCGTGCCTCAGGTATGGTGTCGGTATTTTCTATGCACATAAATGCATGCTGGCGTATCGATTTTTCTATTACGGTTTTAGGCTTCAGCTTCTCGTCCATAGCTATCTGGAATTCCTCCTCCACATCAAAAGCAACCTCTGCCGTATTTTCAAACTTCGCACGCAGTTCTTCAGGCATCCTGTAAATGTGGTGGCTTTCTATATCAGCATCGGTACGGATGTTATCCAAGAACTCTTCAGGATGCTTAAAGATGTACAGCCAGTCTATGGGGTCACTCCACAACCCGAAACGCTGTGCGTTATTACCCAAATCGATAACCGTAAAAATATCCTTCTCAGGCAGCTTTCTGGAGCCGCGCCCTATCATCTGAAAATACAGCGTTAATGAGCGTGTGGCCCTGTTAAGAATTATAGTTTCTACGGTAGGTTCGTCAAAACCTGTAGTGAGTATAGATACCGATGTTACTATAGCATCAGGTGTTTTTTTAAACCAGCTTAATATTTTTCGCCTTTCTTCTTCAGGTGTGCGGTTATCTAAATGCCTGATGGGGTAACCTGCCGCCCTGAATGTTTCATATACATAAAGCGATGTATTAATACCATTATTAAAAATAAGGGTTTTCTTTCCTTTACTCCTGCTCTCATAACATTGCAGCAGCAAATCCTGCATGGCAGTGCGTGAATAAAGCTCATCAGACGAGCTAACGGTATAATCGCCGTTTATACCCAGCTTTAATGAAGTAAGCTCTACATCATATCCATACATTTCGGCTTTGGCCAGGTAACCGTTATTAATGAGCGATTGTATGGGTTCTCCCACTATAAGCTCGTCATAGGTTTCATACATAGGCAAGTCTATATTAGAGCTTAAGGGTGTAGCCGTAACACCTAAAAAATAGGAGTTTTTAAAGTAGCTGAACAGTTTCCTGAATGAATTATAATGTGCTTCGTCAACAATAACAAGCCCTATGTAATCCATCCTGAATTTTTTATCCTTAAGCCTGTTGTTAAGTGTCTCCACCATAGCAACATAACACATATATTCTTTATGGTCAGGAAGTTCTTTTATATTGCTGTCTATAACTTTATTCTTTACCCCAAAAGTAGTAAGCATATTAGAAGTCTGCTTACACAGCTCTATGCGGTGTGTAAGCACCAATACCTTGCGGTTATACTTTTCTATATACCGACGGGCTATCTCTGAAAAAATTACTGTTTTACCGCCACCTGTAGGCAATTGGTACAGCAGGTGATAATTATCAGACCTGCCCTCAAATTTTTCAAAAATAGTATCAATGTCCTTTTCCTGATAACGATAAAGCTCTTTTCTGTCCTCGTTTTCTTCTGTATGCATAAAGAGATATGATAATTTTCAAAAATATACATTTAGCTACATATATATGTTTATAAAATCATAATAATAAACTGCCGGTGCTAATTTAACGGTAGGCTGTTTTGGCTAAACCTTTACAAAGCATGCCAATATTATTTAGTAACTTACCCTCTGGAAAAGCAATGCTAATGCTTAATTATGACACTATAACGATTAACGAGGCAACCGCAATACAGAATGAATTGCGGCACAATATTTCGTTGATAACAGAACCTAAAGAAATAACGACTATTGGGGGTGCAGATATATCGCATAATAAAGATTCCGATATAGTATATGCAGGTATTGTTGTGCTGAGTTATCCACAGATGGTAGTGCAGTCTTATTCATTAATAGAGGCTGTTACAAAATTCCCTTATGTTCCGGGCTACCTCGGTTTCAGGGAAGTTCCCGCCCTGCTGGAGGCATTTAACAGTCTGCCCCAAAAGCCGGATGTTATGGTTTTAGATGGGCAGGGCATTACGCACCCACGGCAAATGGGCATTGCTTCTCATTTCGGGTTATTGTCGGGCTGCCCTTCTGTTGGTTGCGCTAAAAGTATGCTGTTTGGCAGGTATGACCCGCTTAAGCTGGAAAGAGGTAGTTACAGCCCCATCTACAATAACGGAGAGCTTTTAGGCTATGCCTTCCGTACAAAAACTGGTGTTAAGCCGGTTTATATCTCGCCGGGACACAAAATATCGGTAGAAAGCAGCCTTGAAATTATGCAGAATTGTACCTTAAGGCATCGTATACCCGAACCTACGCGGCAGGCACATGAAAAAGTAAACCTTTTCAGGGTTGGAAGGCTTAAACAGGGGTATCATCGTGAGGATATACAGGGGAACCTGTTCGATTTATAGCTATTCAAAATTATCGTATATCCTTTCAAACTCTTTGAAATTTTCCCATTGCTGCCTTTCGGTTTCAAGGTAAACTTTCGCTATCCTATCTTTAAAATCGGCCGCCATACCATTTGCCGTTATATAGTCAACAGTTTGTTTGTAATGATTATACATACTTTTATAAAATGTTGCGGTACGAATTTCACGCTTTGCGGTGTAGCGTTGCGCCGTTTCTATATTATAAAGCATTACATCGGCAGTTATATAAGCATCTACCCCAAGTGTTAAGAAATGCTTTATATACTTTTGTGCCGTAGAGCGGCGAAGTTTAGCCCTTTTCCCTTTTAAAGGAAAATATTCGTGCAGTATCTTCTGCTTGGCCTCCTGCTCCAGCTTGTCTTCTTTGGGGTTAAATATAAAATTGTAGTATGTTTTTACGTCTGTAAACTTATTATAAAGTGACATGAGCTGCTCTTCGAGCTCTTCTTTGGGTAGTGTGGCAAGATATTTTTTCAGGTCGCGTTTGCTCATATACAGGTTTGTACTTCAAATGTACCTGTAAAATAGTGTTCGTGCAATAAATTCAGAAAAATGATAACATTTAATTATATAAAGTAGTATTTTTGCATTTCTTATAAAAGTTCAAAAAACAAAAAACTTATACTGTGGAAAATCCGAGTGCACAAAAACTGATAAAAAAGATGCAGGTAGATCTTTTTAAAGACGGCTTTAATGCAGAACGACTTATTGCTGACCTGAAGAAATTACGTGAATATTCGATGGACGAGCAAAATCCGGTATTAACAAAAGCACTCCGCCTTACTTATGAGCACCTTGAGGAAAACGGCGCTTTCCTTATTCCGATACCTGATGATGAACCAATGGAAGAAGGAATGGAAGTAGTATCTGACAACGAGAAGACAGATGAAAACAATATGGAAAGTTTAGAATATCTTCTATCGCTTTTTAGTGATCTTAGCAACAAAAACAACATGCTCGACCTTAGGGAATACAACAAGGCGTTCATGGAATTTTAATAATTGCAATCTTCGGTTATATAATTAGGGGCTGTTTGGAAACAAACAGCTTTTTTTATGGCTATAAAAACATTGATTAGTACCTTTGCATAAATTTATAATTTATGACACGTTTTTTTAAAATTATAGCTACCCTTGAGGGTGTTTCGCTTCTTGCACTATTGTTTATTGCAATGCCCCTAAAGTATATTTTGGAAATTCCCGAAGCTGTACGTATAGTAGGTATGGCACACGGTTTACTGTTTATAGGCTATATACTTTTGGCAATAATGCTTAAGGTTGAGCAGGACTGGCCTTGGAAAAAGTTTCTTATTATATGTGCAGCTTCAGTAGTACCTTTTGGTACATTTTATATTGAGAATAAATACTTTAAAGCCAAAGCATAGTAAAGGATGGATATATTCAACTGGGCTTATAACATTTTCAGGGATATAGATTTTAGCCACAATTCGGCTTTATATGCCAACCTTGCCGTTAATATTACTGTTATCTGCATTGTTGCCTATCTCCTTGATTTTTTATCAAAAAAAATATTAGTGGTTGCGTTTGGGGCTTTTGCCAAGCGCACCAAAACTTCTTTTGATGATTTCCTGGTTGAAAATAAGGTATCCAGATACCTGGCACACCTTGTGCCCCTGCTATTTATATATCATACCGCACCTTTAGTCCTGGAGCGCTTTAAGTATTGGGAAGGGATTTTTGACAAATGCATTACCATATTTATCATATTCCTGATACTATGGATTGTAAGGAGCACCCTTAACGCCATTAAAGATTATCTTAAACAGCAGCCTGCTTATAATGACAAGCCTATTGACAGTTACATACAGGTTATTATGATCGTACTGTGGATATTTGCCGTTACAGGTATGGTTATGGTACTTTTTAATGTAGATTTCCTTAAGATAGTTGGTACATTTGGTGCCGTTTCGGCGGTTGTTATACTCATTTTTAAAGACACTATACTTGGGTTTGTAGCCAGTATTCAGGTAAGTGTTAATGATATGGTGCGCATAGGTGACTGGATAACCATGGAAAAATATGGCGCCGATGGTGATGTTATCGAAATTAACCTTGCTACGGTAAAAGTAAGGAATTTTGATAATACCACAACCACTGTGCCTACCTACAGCCTCATATCAGATTCATTCCGCAACTGGAGGGGTATGGTAAACTCCGGTGGCAGGCGCATTAAGAGGCATATACTGATAAAGGCAAACAGCGTACGTTTTGTGAGTAAGGAAGAGTTGGATTCTTTTAAGAAAATACAACTGCTATCATCCTATATTGAGCACAGGCAAAGTGATATCGATAAATACAACCTGCAAAACAACATAGATAAATCGGAAGCCATAAACGGAAGAAATCTTACCAACCTGGGCCTTTTCAGGAAATACATAAGCCAGTATGTAGAAAATCACCCTGCCATCAATAAAGACTTAACCATGATGTGCCGCCACCTGCAGCCTACCGAAAAAGGCATCCCGGTAGAGATTTATGCTTTTACATCAGACAAGCGGTGGGTAAATTATGAATATATCATGGCTGATATATTTGACCACGTTATTGCTGCGGTACGCTATTTTGACCTTGAGATATTTGAACTGCCGAGCAAAAATGTGACTGATTTTGTGCCGGAAGATTAAGCTTTTTTAAGCCTGTCTTCTACATATTCTATTTTGGTTTTACCGTGAGCCGAAGGCCTGCCCAGGCTGTCAAGATTAACCATAGTAATATTATCTACAGTAATGATTTTTTCTTGAGTCATTTTATTTCGTACCTCAGAGCGTAATGTAATTGAAGTAGTACCGAATTTTACCACATCTATACCGATTTCTACAATATCGCCCTGCTTTGCCGAACTCATAAAATTGATTTCTGACATATATTTGGTTACTACGTGCGGGTTCTCTAATTGTATAATAGAATATAATGCTGCTTCCTCATCAATCCAGGCAAGCAGTTTACCGCCAAACAGCGTTCCGTTGGGGTTCAGGTCTTCGGGCTTAACCCATTTTCTGGTATGAAATTTCATAAGCTTCTCTGATAAATTTAACTTCTTTTTTTCTACTGCAAAGGTACATATCAAAACAAATGTGATAAAAAGATTACAAATGGTTTTATCTATAGTAGTATAAACAGTAAAAGCCCCGCAATGCGGGGCTTCTGTATTGAAATTAAAGCTTTATTAATAAGCTAATAATTCTTTTAAGGCTGCTTCAAAACGTTGTTTTGGCAAATACTGGTCTTCCAGCGCTTTGGTAAACGGTATGGCGCTTTCAAGGCTGCCTACGCGTTTTACAGGACCGTCAAGGTATTCAAAGCACTCTTCCATTATCATGGCAGAAATATCGCTGGCTACACCGCCAAACAGTGTGTCTTCCTGCAATACTATAGCCTTACCTGTTTTCTTTACCGATTTAAATATCGTTTCAGCGTCAAGCGGCTGTAACGTGCGCAGGTCAATAAGGTCTGCTTTTATATGAGGATTCTTTTCCAGCGTTTCTATTGCCCAGTGAACTCCCGCTCCAAATGATATGATGGTAACATCCTCACCTTCTTTAAGCAAAGCAGCCTGCCCGAAAGGTATTGTATAATAATCTTTGGGCACATCCTGGTACACACTGCGGTACAGCGCCTTATGCTCAAAGAACATTACCGGGTTAGGGTCGTTTATTGCTGTGGCAAGCAAACCTTTGGCATCATACGGGAAAGCCGGATAAACCACCTTTAGCCCCGGGGTTTTGGTAAACCATGCCTCATTAGTCTGCGAATGGAAAGGCCCCGCCTGTACCCCTGCCCCGCAAGGCATGCGCACCACCACATCGGCGTGTTCCTGCCAGCGGTAATGCACTTTGGCTAAATAGTTTACAATCGGGTTAAAGCCTGTAGAAACAAAATCGGCGAACTGCATTTCTATAACCGATTTATAACCATTAATCGAAAGCCCCATACCCGCAGATACAATGGCCGATTCGCATATTGGCGTGTTGCGCACGCGCTCTTTACCAAACTCGGCAACAAAGCCTTCGGTTATTTTAAATGCCCCGCCATATTCGGCTATGTCCTGCCCCATTATCACAAGGTTTTCATGGCGCTGCATACTTTGCCTTAACCCCTGCGAAATAGCATCAATCATCCTTGCATTTTCCGAATCTCCATCAGGTTTAACCTCTTCATATTGAAACGGTTTGTAAACATCATTTAACTCTTCGGTTAAATTTGCTTCAATAGGCGGCTCTGCAGAAGCCTGCTGGTAGTTCTCGTCTATTTCCTTTTTCAGTTCTGCGCGCATTTCCTTATCCATATCTTCGGTAAGCACGCCTTCCTGCATCAGGTAGCTGCGGTAATTATCTACAGGGTCTTTGGCAGCCCACATATCAATAAGCTCCTGCGGAACGTATTTTGTACCGCTTGCCTCTTCGTGCCCGCGCATCCTGAAAGTTTTAAATTCCAGCAGCACCGGGCGCGGATTTTCGCGCATAGAAGCCACTATGTCGGTTAGCTGGGTATATACCTCTAAAATATTGTTACCGTCTATAATATGGCTCTCCATACCATAGCCTTTACCCTTGTCGGCAAGGTTTTCGCAGCGGTATTGTTCATTGGTTGGGGTACTAAGCCCGTAGCCGTTATTTTCTATAATAAAAAGCACCGGCAAATCCCACACGGCGGCAATGTTTAGTGCCTCATGAAAATCGCCCTCGCTGGTTGCGCCCTCTCCTGTAAATACTGCAGTTACCTTACCGTTTTTGCGCAGCCTGTTAGCCAGTGCAATACCATCGGCAACGCCAAGCTGCGGCCCCAGGTGCGATATCATGCCTATTATTTTATACTCCTGCGTACCGAAGTGGAACGAGCGGTCGCGCCCCTTGGTAAAGCCGTTTGCCTTGCCCTGCCATTGCGAGAAAAGGCGGTACAGCGGAATGTCGCGCCCTGTAAAAACCCCCAGGTTACGGTGCATGGGCAGTATATATTCATCTTTATCCAGCACGGTGGTAACACCTACAGATATGGCCTCCTGCCCTATCCCGCTGAACCATTTGGAAACTTTGCCCTGACGGATGAGGATGAGCATTTTCTCCTCTATCATGCGGGGCTTTAATAGTTTCTTATAAAGATTGAGTAATTGTTGATTGGTTAATTGTTTGCGGTTGAATTGCATAACGTTTTTTGAAAGATACTCTTATTTGTGCCATCAAAAGTAAGAAAATAACAGAATTGATAGTAATGTGTTAGGAAAAATTATTGACCAAAAAAACACCTGCCAAATGGCAGGTGTTTTATATACTTTGACTTAATTTTTAATTAGCTTATGTTCTAATGAACCTCTATCTGTTATTAAATTTACTATATAGACTCCTGCACTTAAATTATCAACTTTGATGATACTCAAATTCTCATCTGTGTTTATTAATTCAAGCCCTTGCAGGTTATATATGATAACTCTTTCAAAAATAATATTTGAATTACTTTCTATATGAAGAAAATCATTTACAGGATTAGGATATATAGATATTTGATTCTCATCAAACAAGGGAATATATGCTGTACAATCTTCTGCTAAATTATCACCTTCAATAACCCATCCTAATTCGTTAATTAAATGATTTCTGGTTTCTTGGTCACAATACATTAGCGTTTCGGCTCCTATACTTTTATTTGATAATCCCAATTCCTTAAATCTGTTTAATAAACTATCATAATTATTAATACTTAAGTTCGAATTACCAAAAGCCGTATAATCAAAAGCTTGGTAATAAATGTTATTGAATGTAATGCCCTGATTAAAATCCCATGAAGAAAGGTCTTGATCAAAAGAAGTTGCATAATAAAAAATACCACCCATTATTGTAACATTTGATATATCCCAATTATTTAAGGGATAGTCAAAAGAATTTGCATTCAAAAACATAGCCTCCATATCAGTCACATTTGATACATTCCAGTTATTTAAAGGTTGGTTAAAAGCTATACAATTATAAAACATACTAGACATATCAGATACATTAGAAACGTCCCAATTCTCGAGAGGTTGATTAAAGTATTGGCATGACCAAAACATATTCTCCATATTAGTAACACTTGAAACATTCCAGTTATTTATTGTATGATTAAATGGTGTTACTTCAAACATACCTCTCATATTATTAACGCTTGATACATTCCAGTTACTCAACGGCTGATCAAAAGACATTGCTCTACCGAATATGAGTTCCATATTAGTAACATTTGAAACGTCCCAGTTATCTAACGGCTGATTAAATTGTTGGCAACCTTGAAACATTCTTTTCATACCAGTAACATTTGAAACATCCCAGTTATTTAAAGGCTGGTTAAAATATAAATTACTTTGGAACATTCCATTCATATTCATTACGTTTGACACATCCCAATTATTTAATGGTTGATTGTAACTACTATTCCAAAAGGCGCCTTCCATATTTGTTACATTAGAAACGTCCCAGCCATCTATGGATTGATTCATAGTTGTATTTGCGAAGATATATGACATGTTTGTTACACTGCTTAAGTCAGGAGTATCATCTGCATTCACAACTAAATTACTACAATAATTAAATGCCCTTTCCATACTTGTCCACTGTATATCCCCCCATTGCTCTATTGTTAACAATTTAAGGTTGGTATTTGTATTTTCAACCTGAAATTTTATTCTAGTAAAATCTCCTGACATTGTTACAGTATATATCCCTCCGTTTACGTATGTATGAGACACCTCCCCTGATTGGTTGGTAAGAATTGTACCATCTCCAAAATCAATAGTATAACTATCAGGTATCGCATCATCTTCAACAACAGGAATAATTACAGTATCGCCGCTCAAAATATTCCAAGTTGTAATAAATGGTGCTTGGGCATTTGTAAAGCATGTTACTAATAAAGCAATAAACAATAAGTAATTCTTTTTCATTGATTAAGATTTGAAATAGTTAGAACTAATTTTTGATCAGCTTATATTCTGATGAACCACTATCTGTTATTAAATTTACTATATATACTCCTGTACTTAAATTATCAACTTTGATGATACTCAAATTCTCATCTATGTTGATTAACTCACGCCCTTGCAGGTTATATATGATAACTCTTTCAACAACAACATCTGATTTATTTTCTATATGGAGAAAATCATTTACAGGATTAGGATATATAGATATTTGATTCTCATCAAGCAATGGAATATCTGCTGTACAGTCTTCAGCTAAATTATCATTATCAATATTCCATCCTAATTCATTAATCAAATAGTTTCGAGTATCTTCATCACAATACTCTAAATTAGTTGAGTAAAGCCATTTATCCTGCAATCCTAATTCTTTAAATCTATTTAATAATGCATCATAATTTGTTACATCTAAAGTGGTAGAACTTACAAAATATCCGGGAAGCCCAAAAACTACACTTTCATTATAAACCCATGAAGAGATATCTTGATTAAAATTAATAGCTGCAGTAAACATTTGCCTCATATTAGTAACATTTGATACATCCCAATTATCTAAAGGCTGATTGAAAGAACTTGCCATTAGAAACATACTATCCATATCATTTACATTCGATACATTCCAGTTATTAAGTGGTTGATTAAAGGAACTTGCCTGACCAAACATACCTGCCATATCTGTTACATTTGAAACATCCCAGCTATTAAGAGGCTGATTAAAAGAACTTGCTTTTCCAAACATACCTGCCATGATATATACGTTCGATACATTCCATGTATCAATAGATTGATTAAATGATTCCGCATAAGAAAACATTGTTATCATATTAGTTACATTAGAAACATCCCAATTGTTAAGTGGCTGATTAAAAGCATCAGCACTGTGAAAGATACTCTGCATATTAGTTACATTAGAAACATCCCAATCATTTAATGACTGGTTGAATGAATCTGCCCCCATAAATGCATATGACATATCAGTAACATTAGAAACATTCCAGTTACTTAATGGTTGATTAAATGCATCGGCATGATAAAATATATATGAAATATTGGTTATATTAGATACATCCCAATCGTTTAAAGATTGATTAAGAGAACTACAGTTTGAAAACATATAGCTCATATTCGTTACATTACTTAAATCAGGTACATCAACTGCATTTATAGATAAATTAACACATCCTGAAAAAGCCAAGTTCATACTCGTCCATTGTATATCACCCCATTGCTCTATTGTAAAAAGCTTAGATGCATTTATATTTGAACCATTTGAAACTCTTATTTTGGAAAAGTTACCAGATAAAGATACCGTATAAGTACCTGCGGTAGCATAAGTATGAGAAACTATACCTGATTGATTATCCAAAATAGTTCCATCTCCAAAATCAATTGTATAATTGTCAGGTATATTATCATCTTCTATTATTGGTATAGTAATAGACAAATCACTACCTGATACCTGCCAGGTTGTTATAAAAGGTGCCTGTGCATTTGTAAAATATGTTGTTAATAAAACAATAAACAATAGGTAATTCTTTTTCATTGATTAAAGGTTGAATTGGTAATAATAATTTGACAAAAATACCTTTTAAGATAAATTGTACAAATTATATAACCACTTATTTTCAAACCTCCAAATCTCTTTTAAAGAAAGGTGTAATGCTGTCTTCTTTACAACTGGTAGTTATTTAGTAATATCGCTTATATGATTTCCAATATTCTATATAATTCATTTAACTTGGAAATTACCCAATAATGAATCCCTGAAACAGAAACCATCGAAATGCAGAAAGAAAAACAACAATCATTTGTACTATTAAAAT
>NZ_JAMWYY010000044.1 GCF_024305175.1 Flavobacterium sp. | reverse complement strand
TTCAAAATATAAAATGTAAAGTTTTTGTTTTAAAAATTTTAACGTTTTTTTTAATACTTAACCTATTAATTATCAATTAATTATGTTTTTATTGGCATAATTTTATAAAATGAATTCTTACCTTTGTTAGTACCCCTTAACACGTTACATTATGCTCGATACTAACATCCATTCTATGTTTGACCTGATGAAGGTCTTCCCTGACGAAGATTCCTGTATTAGATATCTGGAGCACATTCGATGGGTTGGAGGGCCAGTCTCACCATTCGACCCAGAAAGCAAAGTCTATAAATGTGCAGGAGGAAAATATAAATGCAAAAACACTGGAAGATACTTTAATGTGCGTACAGGCACTATGTATGATAATACTAAGATTTCTCTTCAAAAATGGTTTCTCGCTATTTGGCTTATCACTTCACATAAAAAAGGAATCAGTTCAATCCAATTAGGAAAAGATATTGGTGTCACCCAAAAGACAGCTTGGTTCATGCTGCAAAGGATAAGAGCTTGCTTTGGAATAGAGAACAATCCTGCTGAGAAATTTGAAGGGATTATCGAATGTGACGAAACCTTTGTTGGTGGAAAGAATAAGAACCGACATAAGGATAAAAAGGTTGAAGCATCACAAGGTAGGTCATTTAAAGATAAGACACCCGTAGTCGGAATTCTGCAACGTGGAGAAGTAAGTAAAGTGAAATGTATTGTGGCCCGTGACACTAAAAGAAAGAGTATACAACCCTTTATTAATAAAGTAGTGGAAAGGGATGCGGTAATCATATCTGATGAATGGCATGCTTATAAGGGTCTAGAGAGCAGATATGACCATCATGTTGTTGACCACGGAAAGAAACAATATGTCGATTATGAAAATTCGGAGATACATAGCAACTCCATTGAAGGCTTTTGGGGAATATTAAAGAGGGCCTACAATGGGATATATAATTGGTGGAGCAGGAAACACATGCAGAAATACGTTGATGAATTTGTATTTCGATTTAATTTAAGAAAGTTAAAACAAAACGAGCGTTTTAATTTCTTAAATTTGAATTCAGGAGTACGAACTAAATATAAACAGCTAATAACATGATAACAGATGCTGAGTTATTGAAGAAGAACATAAGTCATATTGAGCATGATGGCATGCTTTATTTTGATATACATGAAATAAGAGAAGCTTTTCCGCATACCAAATTTCCTCCTGAAAAGATAAGACATTTATCCATGGGGTCTCTCATTAAAGATACTATCATTAGTGAGGACGTGCAGGAAATGAGTGAATTTGATATTAAGATTCTTCAAACTCTTAATTACAATCCTCAAAAGAAATAAACCTGGTTTAAAGCAAGTTTATTAAAAGTCTAATATTAGATATCTATTACTACTTATTCTATTTCAGATTTTAGGTGATAAACCTATGCATCAATTTATTACATTTGGCTTTTACACCTTGTTTGATAAAATGTAATAGCTAATGAAATTTATATTTCAATTTTTTGAAAAGGTTTGGAGTTATTTTTATACTCCAGATAAAGATGACTTGCAGCTACTTAGTGAGGAAGAATATAAGGAAATTTTCATAAAAGGCCGAAGTAAAGCAGATATTCAACTCACATATGAAAAAGCATGGCAAGCTAAAAATTTTGAGATTGAATTATATTGGAAACGAGCTTCATATTTTTGGGCTTTTCAAATTGCTGCATTTGCAGGTTACTTTAGTGTCCATAGTTCAAAAACATATCAGGATAGAGTTAGCCCACAAACACTCTTTTTCGTAGTATGTATCGGTTTTGTAACTGCTTTGGCTTGGCGATTTACAAACAAGGGTAGTAAGTCGTGGCAAAGACATTGGGAGATTCATGTAGATATGCTTGAAAATGAAATTACAGGTCCACTTTATAAGATTATAACATCCCCTAAAACTTTTTCTGTTTCAAAGATAAATGAGATTGTCAGTCATTTTACAGTAATGATATGGGTAATCTTAGGAGCCAAATACTTTGCTGACCATCTTTGCATTGGTAGTAATTGTGGAGAAATCAGTTTCCAAATCATATTTAGCATGTTAGGGGTTGTTTACTTTTCTGGAGCGATGATACTTGGTCACGGTAGAGGAAGATTTGGAAACAGACAAGTTAAATTTTACAAACGAAAATTTACTATTAATAGGTAATATGGAATATATCTACATAAATGGAAACAGTAGCGTAGCAATTGTAAAAGATGGTGCCCAGGTTGTCCAAGTTTTTATAGACGGCATTGAACATGTATTTGAAGAAGGTGATGTTCAAGATAAAGAACAATATGCATCTCAAGTAAAAAGGAACAAATACAAAAAGTTTTTAAACTACCAATTTGAGAATCTTTTAATCCTATCTGGCGCTGGTTCTTCAAAAGATGCTGGAGGAAAACTACTTACTGAACTTTGGGATTTATCAGTAGAAAAGCTAACCAAAGAGAGATTAGATAAGTTATGTGAACTAGTGCACTATAATGATAAGGAAGAAGATGGGGGCTATGCAAAGAACTTAGAACGATTGCTTACACTCGCTAGTTCGGCCAAAGAATATGTTCAGGATGATACTTTAGATATTGCAAATACAATTACCGAATTACAAACTTTAATTTGTGGGCATTGCAATTTACCCTTACCTGAGCAATCCGCTCAGGAGATGTTTCTAGAAAAAATCACAAAGCGCAAGGTAACTCTTCCTCGTGTCAAAATTTTTAATTTAAATTATGATACGCTGTTTGAACAAGCAGGGCACAAAAAAAATTTCACAATAATTGATGGTTTTTCACTTTCCTTCCCACGGATATTTAGTGGTCGAAACTTTGACTATGATATTGTACTTAGAGATTTAAGTAGAGTTAAAGAAGAAGATAATTTTATAAAAAGGTCTTTCACCTTTATAAATTACATGGGTCTATCGATTGGGAAAGACAAAAAGATGGTTTAATAAAACAAGTAGAAAAGACTGATAATGCATTAATGGTTTATCCTAAAGATAGTAAATATGAGAACTCTTTTGAGCAGCCATTCTTCGAAATGATGTCAAGATTTCATCAAAATCTGAGAAAAGAAAATGTATTATTGATATGTATAGGCTTTAGCTTTAGTGACAAGCATGTAGTAACCGCCATTACAGAGGCTCTATCACAAAATCCTAGCTTTCAATTAGTAGTAGTTAATAAAGGAATTGATACAAGTGCCAAGTTCAAATGGTTGTATGAACTTTCAAAAACGCATTCAAATATTGTTTTAATTGATGAACTTTTTAAAGATTTTGCTCAGTTTTATCCTGATTTAAAATCTTATAGTCAAGAAGATAAAAATACAATCATTACTATACAACAGTCTGAAAATGATTAATACACCATTTGAGCACGAATATTTTATAGGCTATGTAAACCAAGTATTACCACAGTATATAATGGTACATTTTCCTGCATCAGTATTATTAAAAAACTTTGTCTTTAAAGGTGAACATTTGAATGGAGGGCTTGTAGGTAGTTTTGTTGTTATTGAGGGCCATAATTACGGTTTTCTAGGTAAAATTTTAGAACTATCATTATCTGAAAAAGAACGCTTACAATTAAGCGAACAATCTTTTCAAAATAAAGAATTTCATCCCTCTGGAAAAATAGAAATCTTACTATCTTTTGACTTATTTGAACCTGAAAAAGTGCAAAAAGGTTTGAACTCATTACCTACAATTGGTGCAAAAGTTTTTGTTTGCACATCGGCATTTTTAAAATCTTATTTTAAAGGTTTTGGTGTTAAGCCTGAAAACAAAGAAACAGCACCTACTATAAATATTGGAAGTTTAACATATGATACATCTGCAAAGATTGAGATATCCCAACAAGCTTTATTCGGTAGACACTGTGCAGTTGTCGGAACTACAGGGGGAGGAAAAAGCTATACAACGAGTAAATTATTTGAAGGCATTATTTCAAATAAAGGAAAAGCGATACTAATAGATGCTACGGGAGAATACAATTCGCATGATAATAAAACTTATTCATCTCAGTCATTAATATTATCCACAAATTCTTATTTTCCTTATTCCAGACTAACAATTGGGGATTTATTTGTCCTTTTTCGACCAGGAGGACAAGTTCAACAACCAATTCTTTTAGAAGCTATAAAATCATTAAAACTAGCTCACTGTCTAGTTAGAGATTTAAATCAAAGAATTGTCTATAATGGAAATGTTGGTACACTCAATGTTCATGGAAAAAATTTAGTAATCGAAGATGGTTGTATAAGAAAACAAGGCTGCGAAACTGAGCCATTTAAGAGATGCTATTTACGATACGCTAATGAGATTGAGGACAGTTCAAAAAGCGATTTTAATATTCAAAAATTAAACAAGCAAATACTTTTTGAATGCTATTATGATAATGGAAATATTTGGAGTGCAAATCGAGACGAAAGAACTTTTAGCAATTGTACCAGTTTGCTTATGCGTATCAATTCATTAATCAATGATGATGGTTTTAAAAATATACTAGGATTTCAAGTTCAAGAAGGGTCAAAAGATATAGTTACACAAATTGAAGATTTTTTAGAAAATAATGACACATCTCTATTACGGATAGGGTTTGAAAATGTACCATTTAGCTTTCAAAGTCGAGAAATTCTAGCGAACGCAATTGGAAAGCTATTATTAAATCAATCACGTACTGGAAAGTTTAAGAAAAAACCTATTGTACTTTTCTTAGACGAAGCACATCAATTTCTTAATAAAAATGTTAGGGATGAATATTTTGAATCTACTGAACTTAATTCATTCGATTCAATAGCAAAGGAATGTAGAAAATATGGCTTATTTTTATGCATATCTACTCAAATGCCACGTGACATTCCAGTTGGAACATTAAGTCAAATAGGTACATTTATTGTTCATAGATTAATAAACCACTTTGATAAAGAATCTATCGCAAGTGCTTGCTCAACAGCAAATAGGAATTCCTTAGAATTCTTACCCACTTTAGGAGCAGGTGAAGCCATATTGATGGGAGTAGACTTCCCTATGCCTGTGATGTTGAAAGTCAATTCTCCAAATGTTTTACCAGATTCAAATACACCACAATTCACTAAATAATAGAAAGTCATATTATGACAAAAGAGCAATGGCAAACTTTATACGATGATTTATTTTATATAAGGCATCAATTTAATAAATGCTATTATGATGTATTTGAAAACACGGATATATCTAAAAAGCAGACAAAGGAAAGAGAAATTGAAATGAAAAACTTCATGTCTTCCGCATACTATAAAATACAGTTTAACCCTGAGGCTCTTAAACTTTTTGGGACAGAAAAGAACATAAATGACCTGAAATTTCCTGACCATTTTGAATACAATTTAACTCCCTTTCTTTACGATATAAAAACACATATCAACAATTTAGATTAGTGTAAACTGGTATATACATACCTATATTTATAAAATATTGTATCTTTTCCATCTTAAAACCAACCGCTTATGAAAAAAATTCTACTCTTTCTATCATTATTTTACGGATTTACAGCATTAAGCCAGACTGTAGCCAACACCCCACCGGATATTCTACAGTGTAATCCTAATATTTTTATGAATACGGCACCGCCGGTTGACCTGACTCAGCAGACACCACTCATTTTAGGAGGGCTTAATCCTTCAATGTTTACTGTCAGCTATTATGAGTCTGAAGCAGATGCGGAAGCTTCGGTAAACGCCATTGCCCAACCGGAGCAATATACTATACCCGCTATTGTACCTCAGTATGTGACTATTTATGCGCGTTTAGAAAACAACAATGATGAGAGTTATACCATAGTTCATTTTACAGTTACGGATGTAAGCCTATATGACACGGAACCTACTGTGATAATTTGTGAAGGATATGATGTGCCTGACCTTAATATTGGAGAATTTTATTCTGAGCCTGGTGGACAGGGTATGGTATATGGTTCAGGTACTATAGTACCTCAATTTACACATTTATACGCATATGCAGAATATGAAGGATGTATATTAGAGTTTGATTTGATTGCACAGCCTGATTTTGTGCATTTTGAAGGGCCTTTAGAACCGCTTACAGGTTGTGACGAAAATATGGATGGTATTGCATTGTTTAACCTTGCATCACTTATAGAAGGCATAAACGGTAACAATCAGTGGATTATGGTAACATTCCATCAAACATATGCTGATGCTGAAGATGGTGTAAATGCAATAGCCAATACATCAGCCTACCAAAACATATTGCCATATACTGAGACAATATATGTAAGAAAGTATGATGGTAACTGCCATTCCGTTACCTCCTTAGAACTTATTGCGGGAGATTGTGAAGGTGCAAGTGTTACAGGTACGATTACATATGATTTTGGCGGTAACAGTTGTAATACAGGCGCGATAGGGGTACCTGGCTTACCTGTCAACTTTAATAACGGAATCACAAACTATGTTGCATTTACAGATAGCAACGGAAATTATGGGTTTGTAAATATACCTGAAGGAGAGGGCACACTCACTGTAGGGCAGGGCGGCACATTCCCTTTTAACACAACGCCTGGCAGCTATACTTTATCACCTGAGGGAGAGGAACAAGGTTATAATTTCTGCCTTTCGGCAGAAGATAACAGTAACAATTTATCTGTAACAATGGTGCCGATTGGTAATGCAATACCGGGTTTTGATGCTTATTACCAACTTATAGTGCAAAATACAGGCAGCACTCCGGCAGGGGGTACTATAACCATAACCTTTGATGATGAAAGCCTTACCTTTAATTCTTCAAGCCCTGAAATGTCACTTTCAGGCAATGTGCTGACCTATAACTTTGGCCAGCTTATGCCATTTCAGTCTGTAACTGCAGCTATTAACTTTACAGTATTTACCTCTCCAACAGTAAACGGCGGAGATATACTTGAGTTTACAGCAGCACTATTGGGAGCAGATGATATAGCAGACGATAATGTTTCAATAGTAAACCAGACAGTTGTAAACTCATACGACCCAAATGATATTACCGTTCACGAAGGTGCTTTTATAAGCCCAGTGCAGGCAGAAGGTTACCTGCATTATACAATAAGGTTCCAGAATGAAGGTAACGGCAACGCCATAAATATAAGGGTGGATGACATGCTGGATGATAATTTAGACTGGGACACCTTTCAGCCTGTTGCTTCAAGCCACAATATGCAGACGATGCGTACAGGCAATATGGTACAGTTTTATTTTAATAACATAAACCTTCCTTATACTGATGCGGATGAAGCAGGAAGTCAGGGATATATCAGCTACAGGATAAAGCCTGTCAGCAACATAGCAGAAGGAGATATGATTATGGCTTCAGCAGGTATTTATTTCGACTTTAACCCTGTAGTGCTTACCAATACTACTACAACAATAGTGCAGACGCCAGCTTCGGCAAAAGATTTTAATAATACGGCTTTCTTAGTATATCCTAACCCTGCATCAGGAACAGTTTCTATACTGGCTGAATATCTCACAGGAGAGGCAGATGTAGTATTTACAGATGTATTGGGTAAAACGGTATTAATTGCAAAAGTAGAGGGTAATACAAATTCGATAGACATTTCCTCATTACATAGCGGCATATACTTTATAAGTACAGAAGGCAAATCTTCTACCCAAAAACTGATAATAAAGTAAAAAAAAAAAGCTACTCCATAAAAAAGCCCTTTTGCTAATATGCAAAGGGGCTTTTTTATGGAGTAGCTTTTTCTGCGGGTTTGGCTGCTTTCTTGTAAAGTGGTATAAAATAAGAAACAGTATAGTTAAACCCTGCGCCAAAGCTGCCTGCATAGGTGCGGTTATATCCGGGTATATGCAGGTTATCAAAGTTATCAGGCTTTTTGTCTGTGAATAATAAATTCAGCCTTACACTAAACCCTAGAAAGAGATTATCAAAAACTTCAGCTTTAACACCGCCCACAACTTCGGCCCAGTGTGCATTAAGGCTGCTATACTCCCTGCCCGATATTACCGTTACCTCATCCAGGTAGCGTACACCGTCTACTATAAGGCGGTTATCATATATTTTGTATGAATTAAGCGTCTGGCTAAAGGAAGCTACGCTATAACGGAAACCCACATATATCATGTTTTCCATGTCCAGCCAGTTTTCATAGGCATTAAAGTCGAAACCTACTTTTAAATAGCTGCCCGTTGTGGTAAAGTTTACCTGCCTGTCATCAATGGTATACTCTTCATTCCCGATTTCTGCTGCCGCATAAAGTTTTTTACTTAGCCTGTAATCTCCTACTATTTCAAGGCCTCTGTAATCATCGGTATAAAAGCCTTTTGCAATCTTATTAAGATCTACGCCAAGGCGTAATCCGTAACGGTCGGCTTTGGCGGCAGGCACTACAGTTTCGGCCGGGGGCGCAACAGTATCTGTTGCCACCTGCCCAAACACCTGCCCGGCAGCAAGCATAATGCTTAGGCTAATAATATATTTTAATATGCTCTGTGTTTTCATTTTCAATATTACTTTCTATGACCTGTATTTCTTGAATCCACAGGTTATCTGCAGGTATAGTGTCTGTTAGTACAGGGTTTGGCTCTTCGTTAGTATTTTCTTTAAGATAGAAAAGGGATTTAAACCCACACGCCCTCGAAATGTAAACCTCATTGTGGGTATATTTAAATTCAATGTAGTCGGTATTATAATTCAAACCGCCGCCGGGCGCGTTCGTAACCAGTGTAAAGCCCCATCTTACAGATTCTGCATCTGCCCTTAGCGGTACTACTAAACTGTCAACAGCCACAGCATCCCTGCCTTCAATGCTGTCACCTTCCATAAATTGCAGTATCCTGCCGCTTTTGCGTACTTCCTGGTTATCGGCGTTATAAAAAGTGACAATCATGTTGGGGGTGGTAGGGGTATCATCAGCACAAATATCATCTTTTTCGCAGCTCCAAAAGTAGGTAGCTATAACTGTAGCGATAAGACCGGTAATTATAATTTTTTTCATAGCAATAGTGCCGCGTTATTTTCTTTTTTCCAAAAGTACAACATTTTCTACGTGGTGCGTTTGCGGAAACATATCTACCGGGCGCACACGGGTTACCATATACTGCTCATCCATAAGGGCAAGGTCGCGCGCCTGTGTAGCCGAGTTGCAGCTTACATATACCACACGTTCCGGAGCTATATTTAATATCTGCGCCACAACATCTTTATGCATACCATCACGCGGAGGGTCGGTTATTATAACATCGGGCCTGCCATGTGTGGCAATAAATTCTTCGTTAAAAACCTCTTTCATATCGCCTGCAAAAAACTCGCAGTTGGTAATAGCATTACGTTTAGCGTTTTCTTTTGCATCGGCTATGGCTTCGGGTACTGCTTCTACACCAATTACCTTACTTGCCTTTTTAGATACAAACTGCGCAATAGTACCTGTACCGGTATAAAGGTCATATACCAGCTCGTTGCCGGTTAACCCTGCAAAATCTCTTGTAATTTTATACAGCTCGTAAGCCTGGTCTGAGTTAGTCTGGTAAAAAGATTTGGCATTAATACTGAATTTTAAGCCTTCCATTTCTTCCAGTATATAATCCCTGCCTTTGTAAAGTATGATATCCTGGTCGTAAAGTGTGTCGTTTGCCTTTTGGTTCACCACATATTGCAGTGATGTAATTTCAGGAAAACGCTCAGCAAGAAAGTTAAGTAATAGCTCTCTTTTCTCCCTGTCATTATCATAAAACTGAACCAATACCATTATTTCCCCTGTACTCGCAGTGCGTATCATAAGCGTGCGCAGCAGTCCGCTGTGCTCGCGGGGGTTAAAAAAGCTCAGGGCATTTGCATTGGCAAAATCACGTATTTCATTACGTATTGCATTACTTGGGTCTTCCTGAAGGCTGCAATGGGTTATGTCGAGTATTTTATCCCACATCCTCGGTATATGAAAGCCAAGCGCATTTGCATTATCTATAGTTGCTCCGCTTGCAATTTCTTCTTCAGTCATCCAACGGCTGTTAGAAAACGAAAATTCCATTTTATTACGGTAAAAAAAGCGTTTCTCGCTGCCCATTATCGGTTCAAACTCCGGCAGTTCAATTTTACCGATGCGTTTCAGGTTGTTATATACTTCCTGGTTTTTATAAAAAAGCTGCTGGCTGTAGGTCATGTTCTGCCATTTACAGCCTCCGCACGAGCCAAAGTGGGCACACACAGGCACAGTGCGGTGTTCTGAAAGCTCATGGAATTTTATGGCACGCCCTTCATAATAGGCGCGTTTCTTTTTAAGCGTTTGTACATCTACCACATCTCCTGGTACAACATTAGGTATAAAAATTACCTTTCCATCGGGTGCCTTTGCTACAGAAACACCTTTTGCGCCTGCATCAAGCACGCTTACATTTTCAAATATGATCTTGTCTGATCTTTTTCTTCCCATGCGGCAAAAATAAGCTATTGGTAATTAAATATGAATAAATTTGCATGTAACCTTTTTCTATACTATGCAAAAATACCTTGCCCTTTTTCGCGGAATAAACGTTAGCGGTAAAAATATCATTAAAATGGAAGGCCTGCGAAAGGTAATGGCAAATGCAGGATATACTGATGTTGTAACATACATACAAAGCGGTAATGTAGTATTTACAGCTAACGAGGCGGATAAAGGTAAAGTAAGGCAGCACTTAGAGGCATTGGTACAAAAGGAATATAACCTTAGCATTACCATTTTTATACTTGATGAAAATGATATGCAGCGGGCAATAAGCGGAAATCCGTTTGCAGGCCCTGATGATATAGAAGAAGGCACTAAAAAGCTATATATTACATTTCTTTCCGGCATTCCTGAAGCAGATTATTATGAAAAGCTATTGCAGGCGCCAATCGGTGAAGACGAAATCGCGCTTAAAGATGCTATTCTGTATTTTAAACTTGCCGGCAAAGCTTCAGAGTCTAAGCTTTCAAACAACCTTATAGAAAATAAGTTGAAGCTGCGCGCCACCACACGTAACTGGAACACCACAATAAAACTTTATGGTATGCTTAAGGAAACTTAAAGCAAATCATAAGTTTGTGTTAATGGCAGTTGTTTGATAATGAGTTTTATATCTTATTTACTAATTTTAAAATCAGATAACAAAACAACAAACAATTACCATGAAAAGAAACGCAACCGCAGTTTGGGAAGGCTCCCTTAAAGAAGGTAACGGTAAACTGACTACCGAAAGCAATGTTTTAAGCAACACGCAATATTCTTATAAAACCCGTTTTGAGAGCGGTAACGGTACCAACCCCGAAGAACTTATAGCCGCTGCACATGCAGGCTGCTTTACCATGCAGCTAACGGCATACTTAAACGAATCAGGGTACAGGGTAGCATCGTTAGAGACCAAATGTAATGTAGATTTCCAGAACGGCAGCGTTGTAAGCAGCCACCTTTCTGTTATTGGCAGGGTAGATGATATATCAACAGAAGCATTTCAGGAGCATGTACAAAAGGCAGAAAAGAACTGCCCTATATCAAGGCTGCTTAATACCGAAATATCATCCCACGCTACGTTAGTAAAGAACTAGTTATTCGATTTCATATTTTGTGATAAGCCCCTTTATACAGGGGCTTTTTTTATTATTTTTGGTGTATTCCTAAACATATGCCTATGAACCGTTTTGACAGGATAACGGCTATACTGATACAGTTACAGTCTAAAAAAGTAGTAAAGGCGCAGGATTTAGCCGAAAGGTTCGGCATAAGCCTTAGAACGGTATATCGTGATATCCGTACCTTAGAAGAGGCAGGTGTGCCGCTTTATGGCGAGGCCGGGGTAGGCTATTCACTTGTTGACGGCTACAGGCTGCCCCCGGTTATGTTTACCCCCGAGGAGGCAATGGCTTTTGTTACGGCAGAAAAACTGATGGAGAAATTTACCGATGCCTCACTTCAGCAAAACTATACTTCGGCTATGTTTAAGATAAAGGCTGTTTTGAGGGGTTCAGAAAAAGACATGGTTGCTAATCTTGAAGAGCTTATTGAGGTAAAAGACCAAAAACGCAGCAAGAACTTCCCAGCCAACACGCTGGATATTTTGCTTAAAGCAATAGCCGAGAAAAAAGCGGTAGAGATGGAGTACCGCGCGTTTGGCAATGATGCAAACAGCAACAGGCTTATAGAACCCATTGGTATATTTCATGAAAACGAAAACTGGTACACCATTGGCTTTTGCCATTTAAGGGATGAGTACAGGCAGTTCAGGATAGACAGGGTGAGGGCTATACAACTCACCAATATAATACAAAAAGAACGCGAAACCCTAAAGGAATACAGAAATAAGGAACAACTTAAAAATATGCACTGCCTTAAAAAAGCTATTATACGCGTAGATAAAAACATTGCGATGTACCTGCAGGAGCGCAGGCATTTTTTCGGTTTTGTTTCAGAAGAGGAGAAAGAAGACTGTATTGAGATGACCTTTTTAACAGCATCATTAGATGAGGGGCTTGCACGGTGGGTACTATCTTTTGCCGATTATGCTGAAATTACAGAACCCCGGGAGCTTAAAGAAAGAATACTGGAACTTACACAAAAGATTACCGATAAAATGACTGTTGCTGCTGCAATAGCAGGATAATTGGTTTATAATCCGATTGCATTTAATGTAAAATAAACAGAAAATTATTTTATTTTTATTAATTTGCACGCATAAATCGGATGATTTCTCTCCTGTAATAAAGAAGGAATTACTTTTTAGAAAATTATAATTTCGGATTAAAATGTCGGTATTAGAAAAAATGACTTCGGCAGATGCCATTGCCCTTGAAGATAAGTACGGAGCCCATAATTACCACCCGCTGCCTGTAGTGTTAAGCAGGGGAGAAGGTGTATATGTATGGGATGTTGAAGGTAAAAAATATTATGATTTCCTTTCTGCCTATTCAGCAGTAAACCAAGGACACTGCAACCCTAAGATTGTAAGTGCCATGATGAATCAGGCACAGACACTTACTTTAACTTCACGCGCATTTTATAACGACCAGCTTGGACGGTATGAAGAGTTTATTACACAATATTTTGGCTTTGATAAAGTGCTGCCTATGAATACAGGCGCTGAAGCTGTTGAAACCGCAATAAAAATATGCCGTAAATGGGCTTATGAGCGTAAGGGTATTGATGAAAAGCAGGCGAAGATTGTGGTATGTGAGAATAACTTCCACGGGCGCACCACAACTATTATTTCTTTCTCTAACGATGAAAATGCAAGAAAGAACTTTGGACCTTACACTCCCGGCTTTATTAAAATAGCCTATGATGATATAACAGCGCTTGAAGAAGTTCTTAAGAATGATAAAGACATAGCAGGTTTCCTTGTAGAGCCTATTCAGGGTGAAGCAGGCGTATATGTACCTTCTGAAGGTTATCTTGCAAAAACAAAAGAATTGTGTGAGCAACATAATGTACTCTTTATTGGAGATGAGGTACAAACGGGTATTGCACGCACAGGTAAACTCTTAGCATGCCATCATGAAGACGTACAGCCTGATATCCTTATTTTAGGGAAAGCGCTTTCTGGCGGGGCATATCCTGTATCTGCAGTACTTGCCAATGATGAGATAATGAATGTTATTAAACCGGGGCAGCATGGCTCTACTTTTGGGGGTAACCCTGTTGCTGCCGCTGTAGCCATAGCCGCCCTTGAGGTTATTGAAGAAGAAAAGCTCTCAGAAAACGCTGAAAAGCTTGGCAGGCTGTTTCGCGATAAAATGAATGAGTATATACAAACCAGCAATATAGTAACATTAGTAAGGGGTAAAGGCCTGCTTAATGCTATTGTTATAAACGATACCGAAGACAGCTCTACTGCCTGGGATATATGTATGAAACTTCGCGACAACGGTTTGCTGGCCAAACCAACACACGGAAATATCATTCGCTTTGCACCGCCATTAGTAATGAACAAAGAGCAATTGCTGGAATGTGTTGCGATTATAACACGTACGTTGAAAGAATTTGAAAACCAATAAGTAATCACTAACCAATTAATACTTTATTTTATGGAAAACAATTCCGCTTTTGATTCTTTCGAACTGCAGTTAACAGATTCTGCAAAACAATTTTTAAGGGAAACAGCCAAATGGGGTAGGTTTCTGTCTATTGTGGGCTATGTAGTAATAGGCCTTATGGTGCTTGGCGCTTTTGCAATGTTTGCTTTAGGAGGTGCTATGGAGAGTTTAGCAGGCGGCATGGGCGGTGGCATGATGGCTATGGGCGGAACTGCTTTAGGCATCATTTATCTGCTTATTGCATTGCTGTACTTTTTCCCGGTAATGTACTTATACAAGTTTTCTACTAAAACATTAGCTGCTTTTAACAACAACAATACAGAACAGCTTACAGATGCTTTCGAGAACCTGAAGTCGCACTACAAGTTTGTAGGTATACTTACTGCAATTGTGCTTGGTATTTATGCGTTATTCTTTATATTAGGTTTATTTGCTGCGCTGGCTGCATTTTAATCAGGTATAATATTTAAACTATATATATCCCCCGTAAAGCATCTTTACGGGGATTTTTTATTCTATTTTTTTAAATTTGCCTTTTAAAGTACAGCTATGAAAACCATATATATAATTATAATGTTTATTGCGGCCTTTGTGGCTTTCTACCAGCAGAGCCTGCCAAAGCCAAATATGGTTATTATGGTTGTTGCAATAGTTGTTTTTATGCTTTTGCTGATGCGCCTTATGAGTAAAGTACCCAATAAGAAAAAAGATGAAAGTGATGATGTTTAAACCTGGAGATAGCGTTAGTGTACTTGATGACGCCTTTAGCGGAAAAGTAAAAGGTTATAAAAAAGGACGTGTGGTTATAGAAACTTCCGAAGGGTTTGAGCTTGACTTTGATGAAAGTGAGCTTATAAAGGTTGCCGAAGCAGGTTTGACAGGCCTTTTTAGTGGCAAAAGTCCCATTGCTGTATTAAAGGAAAAAGAAGAACCAGTAAAGCGAAGCTTTACGAAAGAAAAACGCTCTAAGAAAGAAGGTTTTGTACTGGAAGTAGATTTGCACGTAGAAAAGCTTGTACCCAATAAAAAGGGAATGAGCAACTATGATATATTAACCCTGCAAATGGAAACCGCCAAGCGCCAGCTTGATTTTGCTGTGAAGAACAGAATGCCAAAAGTAGTTTTTATCCACGGTGTGGGTGAGGGGGTGCTAAAGGCAGAACTTGACTTTCTTCTCGGGCGTTATGAGGGGATAACATTTCAGGATGCTAATTACCAAAAATACGGGCTTGGCGCTACAGAGGTATATATAAAGCAGAACCCAAACCGCTAAATGTAAAAAAGCTGTTTCAAAATTTTCTATAACAAAAATTCTGAAACAGCTTCATAAATTTAATTTGTTACATAAGTACCTATAAACAGTCCATTGGCGGGTAAAGCATTACGTGCTTCCTGGGTCAGTAAATCGTTAAGGTTTACACTTTGGTTAGTATCGGTTTGTGTTAGTACAATATTCTTTAGCCATATTTTATGGTTGAAGGTACCTGGCGTTACATCACTTTCTGTTGTTTCTACAATAACATTTCCTGCAGATGCCCTCCAGCGTTGCTGAACCACAGGGCTTATAGGATCTATAACAGAACATATATTACTTTCTGTAGCATTGCCGCTGTAATATTCCAGATACAATTCAAACTCATCTTCGGCAGAGGCAAGGTCTATAGTATTTACATCACCATCCGTATTGTCAAACACACTCGCCGGAAAATCCATAACTACAGCTTCGCGCCCGCTGATACGATATACAAGCCCATTTTCATCGCAACCCTGTACAGAAGTTTGGTCGGTAGTAGTAAAGTTAAAGCCAATACCTAAGTTAGTAACAATATCGCCAAATGTCCTGTTTTGCACAACAATACTGCTTTCACCACGCGTAAAAGTTACATTCTGTAAGGTTATAGTGTGTGAGTAACCTGTTAGTTTACCGTCAGTATTAATGTTCTCATCTGTAAATATAGTAATAGTCCCGTTGCCGTCCCATTCTTCTGTAACATTTGGAGATGTAGGTGGTATATCACTACAAAAAAAGCTTCCTGCCCCTGCGGGAACATCAGAGCTGTAAGCCCTGTATAGCAAATCGCCTGCCGCAAGGCTTACTTCGCGCACAATAAATTGTCCGTTATCATCAGTCTCCGGAATAAGGTTAGAAGGTGAAATTTCAAGTATATAAGCCTGTGTGCCATCTACACGGTAATATATATTGCTCTCAGGGCAATTAACCGCATCACCCGGCTCCAGGTTAAACTCATTAAAAGAAATGTCGCCATCGTCGCAAGCTGTCGCTAAAACTATCGCACAGGCAAGTGCAAAAAACTTTTTCATAGATTATATTTTAAACAAAAATAATGTTTTTAGCCGCTTTTGCGCAAAACATAATTACATTAACTTTTTAAGTAATTTTGCAGAGATGAAAAAAGCCTATTTAGATAATGCCTCTACCACTGCACTGCGCCCTGAAGTAATTACAGAAATTACAAATGTAATGCACGAGCAGTATGGCAACCCGTCATCTACACACAGTTTTGGGCGTTCGGCTCGCGTTGTAGTCGAAACCGCGCGTAAATCAATAGCCGCTTTATTAAACGCCGAAGCCCGCGAAATTATTTTTACATCCGGCGGTACCGAAGCTGATAATTTTATACTGCAGGGCGCGGTAAAAGATTTAAAAGTAAAAAGGATTATTACAGCTAAAACTGAGCATCATGCAGTACTTACCACTGTTGAAGCACTACAGGCTCAATATGGTATAAGGGTAGATTATGTAATGTTCGACAGGTATGGCTACCCGGATATGCAAAACCTGGGTGAGCTATTGCAGGAAGAGATACCCACGCTGGTATCGCTTATGCATGTAAATAATGAAACAGGGGTTGTTTTTGATTTGAATACCATAGGCAATCTTTGCAGTGAGTATAACGCATGGTTTCATTCTGATACTGTACAGTCGGTAGGGAAGGAGTTGCTGGACTTAAACCTTTTGCCTGTTGATTTTATAACGGCAAGTGCACATAAATTCCACGGGCCAAAAGGGGTTGGTTTTGCCTATATAAGAAAAGGCAGCGGGCTTAAAGCCATGATATATGGTGGTGAGCAGGAAAAAGGGCTGCGTGCCGGTACCGAAGCCACACACCAAATTGCGGGAATGGCTAAAGCTCTAGAGGTTTCATATAAAAACCTTGAGCAGGAAAAGGCACATATAACATCATTAAAAGAATACCTCCTGCAGCAGCTTGGCAGCGCCATGCAGGGCTATAAGCTTAACGGTGGTAACAACACATTTTATAATATTGTGAATGTTTTACTTCCGCTTGCAGAAGAAGTAACAGCCATGATACTTTTTCACCTTGATATGAAAGGTATTGCGGTATCGCGTGGCAGTGCCTGCCAGTCGGGTAGTGTAAGGCCATCTCACGTTTTGCAGGAAATACTTCCGCAGGAAGAAATTAAAAAGCCATCGCTGCGCATTTCGTTAAGCCATTTTAATACCAAAGAAGATATTGACCTGCTTATCTCGGCATTGCAATCGCTGTAAACAGGGAGAGCTGCCCGGTTGAAACGGACAGCCCTCAAGCATCACTAAAACCAAATTGGAATATTAAAATTTCATGCCTACACCAAAGCCCACAAGCCAGGGGTTAATATCTACCTCGGCAGGTATTTCAAGGCCGGGCGCAAGGTTAGAGCCGTCAACAGTTACATCTGTAGTAAGGAACAGTTTTTTTACATCGGCATTTATAAAGAACTTGTCGTTCAGCTTAAGGTCAAACCCTAACTGAAAGGCATAACCAAGCGCGTTGTCATACTCCACATCTTTAACCACATCTCCTTCATCCACACCATAAAAAATAGTATAGTTAATACCTGCACCCACATAGGGCTTAAAGTAATCGCCTGCATAAAAGTGGTATTGCAGTGTTAAGGTTGGCGGCAGCAGGTAAACACTGCCCAAATCTACATCGGCTTTTGTAGGGCCTCCTATGGCCGAAATATCAGAGCCTGTGGTATTAACATCGTGTTTGGTTGTGCCCAGTATAAGTTCGGCAGCAATATTTTTAGTGAAGAAATAAGTAAAATCTACTTCAGGAATAAATGAAGTTGAAATTTCGGCATTACCGCCTATAATGCCTACAGAGGCGTCTTCATCGGGCGCTACGGCAACACCGCGAAGGCGAACCTGCCATTTTTTAAAATCGTTTGTCTGGTTATCTTCCTGTGCGTTTGCTGTGTTTGTGCTGAATAGTGCTATTGCCATTACAGCCAGAACTATTTTTTTCATGTTTATTGGTTTTTAAATTACACTTCAAAAGTATGTAAGACAAAAACCACAAAAACTGATTTAAATCATAGTTTAAAAACTATTTAAGGATAGTATAAATGGTAGTGTTTATAATACTTTAAACTCGCCGAAATGCCATAAAATACCTGAAGGATCATGCACAAAACACTCTTTGCCCCAGTCCAGTTCGCGCACAGGGATAATACGCACACCTTCATACTTTTCAGGCAGGTTTAGCTTAACCAGTTCTTCCCAAAAAGCGGCTACGTCGGCTACCTCCATAAAGAGCATGGTGTTATCTACCCAGTCTTTTACATAGGCATCCTGTAAATAAAATGCCTGGTTACCGGCTTTAAATACCGAAAGATTTGGAGCAAGTACATTTTCTTCAAAGCCCAAGTCGCGGTAAAAGTTACGTGATGTAGTAAAGTCTTTAGAGCCAATAAAAGGGCGTATTGATTTGTACTTGTTTTGCATAGTTAGTCTTGTAGTTTGTGATTATTTTTCCCGTATCAGTTTTTTTAAAAACGTTATCTGCCCCAAATGATAATGCGTATGTTCTATAATACCGAAAAGATTACGGTAGTAGTTCCCGTATTTGGCATCTTCAAAAACTGTTGGCAGCTTTGCATCAGGAAGCTGTTCTGTAAGTTGGATAAATGCTTCGGCATCAGTCCACATACTTTTAAGCATATTTTGCCAGTCTTCTTCTGACTGTATTTGCGGATGGTTAAAGCTAAGTTTATCATTACCTTCAAGCGGCCCGCCCTGTAATACCTGTTTTACTACTTTTACAAAATACGCAATATGGTAAGTTAGCGTTGCAATGGTATTAAAGGAGTGTACCTGAGCAAGTGCTTCGGTATGGGTAACATCGGAAAGTGTGTCTTTCAGGTTTACGCACGTCCAGTTACCTCCAAAGAACACTTCCTTGAAATGTTTGGCAATTTGCGCTGAAGTGGCCGTTGCTTCCATAAACTTTTTTGTGTAGTAAAATAATAAAAATTATTTATAGCTTTTATTATGAAGTACAGCTATTTTTTTTAGCAGCCTCGGGTTACCATCGGCAAGTGCTGTAAGTTTTTCGACGATAACGGGTTTGTGTTCATCATTTAAGAAGATTCCGCATACCAGCACTTCATCTATTATCAGGCTGTTATTGGCTATTTCTTCGGCTTTGATGAGAAAATCAATAGTATCAGAGGTTAAAAGATCGGTTACCAGCTTATACAGTAACTGCTCGTTAACCTTACCGCCCGAATTAAATATCTTGTTCTTTATTTTTTTAAACAGCAACAAAATTCCCGTTGGTGTGTGTCCCGAAGCCGATGTCGGGGCTTTATACTTTTTCTGGTAGCCGCATGCATAATCATAGGCATCGCGTTTAACAGCATCGCCCAGTATTATATACGATTCTGATATTTCTTTAAAGCGTTCCTCGCTAAGGCTGTCACCATTGTTTTTATCCGGATGGTACTGCACCGCCAGCAGCCTGTAGGCTTTTTTTATTTCTGCCTGGCTGCAACCGGGTTCAACACCTAATATTTGGTAGTGGTTTTTCATTACAGCAATGTTGCTTTAACGATGATGTATATAAGATAAATAATAATTGATAAAAGAATAAATAGCCTGAACCGTTTTTGCTGCCTTGCTTTCCTGTAATAACCATCTTTTTTATGTTCCCATGCGAATAGTATTATGAATAATGTTTCTATTGGCTTATGGAAATTGTAACCTTCATTTGCTTTCTTGTAGTCTTCTATTCTTTGTCTTTTTTTGGCTAAATAACCAGCCATTTCAATCTTTACGGGCTTTATATTCCTTTTAGTAAGTTCCTGTTGTGCAAGTACTACAGCCTCAGGTTCCCATTTTTCAGGACTACCCGCTATCTCTAACAGCTCTTCTGTAGGCCTTGAGTTAATTTTTGGTTCAAAAGTATCAAGAATATCCATACTGATAATTACTACCTTCTTCGTTTACTAAAAGGCTTTTTGGTTACCAACCAATATATAAAGTAAGCAAGAAACGGAATCCATATTATGATTGGGAAAGTAAACATAATAGTTAAATTGAATTATATCAAAGTAAAATTTTTTATTTCGCTTTGTTGCACCAGTTCAGCACCTAAAGGTCAATATATAGTTAATATGAAATCCATTTTTGAAGTAACGCTTCGTTAGCAGTCAAACTTCCTATCATAAAAAATTTGTTATTTATTAATGCTGCTGAGCTATCTATTTCTTCCTTCACCACCCCTTGGTTTCTAATGTAATTTGAATGTAAGAAATAAAGTTTAGACGTATCTTTAATTATATAGCCTGTATGATAATCAAGCCCAACAATAAACACCGATTTTATAGGTTGATTCGTCAAAAAAGATTTAAATTTTTTAAAATCTTTAAATGTATGGATATCGACGCACAATTCTTTTATCATTTCACCTGAAGTGCACTGGGCAAGCCTGACACGGTCAATTTTTAATCCAACATCACATAATGTCGTGGTAACAAAATAACCGCAGGCAATAGTGCCTTCATTAGGCCTGCGCGTCATACCGTAAAAAGCCCATTCTGTTCCTTTCCAATGATTATATATATCTGTGTTAATAAGGTTGAAAAAGTAATCTGAAATTTCTTTTGTGGGGTGGTCTGTTAAAAGTTTTTTTTTGACGACTACCGAATCTTTAAAAGCATTATAATCTAAAAGTTGAGAGTCTTTAGAACCTATTGCAGTTACATTATTAACTAAATGAGCTGTAGTATTGTCTTTACAAGAATAAAATTTTATAATGAGAAGTAACAGTATTGATTTTGTCATATTTTAAAAATTATGAGCTGTATGTTGCTATTTACTTTTCATAAAATCCCAACAATCTATCGATTAAAAAAGCGGACGTTAAAATGATATTAGATACCATTAAAGTAACTTATATCGATTCGGTTATAAATGTATAAAATTATTTTGTATCAATTCCCCCAGGTTCATACTTTGAAAATCCCGAAACCTTAGTCGAGAAAATCATTAATATTTTCACGAATAAACTTAACCTGAATTTGATGAAGATCCTCCAAAGCATATAATGAATAAAACTCGCTATCAAAATCGTCGAACAAGTTTTTCGATAGAACAGATTTATGGCTTTCGAAAGTTGTATCAAATTTTTTTGAAATATCTGATGCGTGCGCGTCGTATATGCTATTCACATTTGTTGTAAGTTGTGCAAACCTGCTTGCTCCGACAAGTTCCAAAGAACCAGGAATTAAATAGTAGAATTTCCCGCTTGAATTTACGAAAAATTGCCAAAAGCCACCATTGTTAACTTCTGACTCTAAAAGCCAGATTATATAAATTGCTTGTTTTGATCTGTTCCAGCTTTTTATAGCTATTTCTTCTGGTATGCCAGAATGTTCTTTAGAAAGGTTGTTAAAAATCATCAGCAATAATTCATTATCACTTGCATTTTCAATTTTCCTCCTAGTCAAAATACGTTCTTTGTGTTCTGATCTTCTGTAGCCAAAGAAACTTAAAAGTGAGCCAATTATGCTGTTTGTCATAAAATTATTTTACCGCCTTATAAATTTTAAATGTTAACTGGTAACCACATACAGAATTGTTCTGCATCTTTACGTAAATCAAAATTTACACCTAACGTATAGAAAAACCCCATTGTAATCGTTTTTTTTGTAAGTCGCATCCAGCTATACTTATAATTTGCTTCGCAAATACTCCCCCGTAACCGATTTAGTATTCTTAGCCACTTGCTCAGGGGTGCCAAAGGCAACCAGGTGACCGCCGTTCTCACCGCCTTCAGGGCCTATGTCAATAATATAGTCGGCGCATTTAATCAGGTCAAGGTTGTGTTCAATCACTACAATGCTGTGCCCTTTATCCAGTAATGCCTCAAAAGAAGCCAACAGCTTGCGTATGTCATGAAAATGCAGCCCTGTAGTTGGCTCATCAAACACGAACAGTACTTTATCTTTAGTAGCGCCTTTAACCAGAAAAGAAGCGAGTTTAATACGCTGAGCCTCGCCACCCGAAAGGGTAGAAGAGCTTTGCCCTAACTGTACATAACCCAAACCAACATCCTGTAACGGTTGCAGCTTTTGTATTATTTTGGCCTGCTTGTGCTCACTAAAAAATGCTACGGCATCATCAATGGTCATGGTCAGGATGTCGTCTATATTTTTACCCTCAAAGGTTACTTCCAGTACTTCCTTTTTAAAACGCTTGCCGTGGCAGGTTTCGCACTCCAGGTGCACATCGGCCATAAACTGCATTTCTATAGTTACCTCGCCTTCTCCCTTGCAGGTATCGCAACGCCCTCCATCTACATTAAACGAAAAGTGTTTGGACTGGTAGCCCCGCAGTTTAGACAGCTTTTGTTTCGAGAACAGGTCGCGTATATCGTCATAAGCCTTAATATAGGTTACCGGGTTAGAGCGCGAGCTGCGGCCTATGGGGTTCTGGTCTACATACTCTATATGCTTAATGTGCGAATAGCTGCCCTGCAACTCGGTAAACTGCCCTGCTTTTTCGCCCACGCCTTCCAGCTTTTTTTGCAGTGCGGGGAAGAGTATCTTTTTTACCAGTGTACTCTTACCGCTACCGGAAACCCCGGTAATTACCGTTAGGCAGTCTAACGGAAAGGTAACATCTATATTTTTGAGGTTGTTTTCTCTTGCGCCTACTACATCAATGTGGTGCTTAAACTTGCGGCGTTTTTTGGGTACAGGTATCTCAAAGTCACCGTTAAGGTATTTTGCCGTTAACGAATCTGACTGCAGTATTTCATCATACGTGCCCTGCGCTACCAATTGCCCGCCATAAGTACCTGCCTCGGGGCCTATATCAATAATCATATCGGCGGCTTTCATGATATCCTCATCGTGCTCTACCACTATAACCGTGTTGCCCAAGTTGCGCAGGTTTTCCAGTACTTTTATAAGCCTTTCGGTATCTTTAGGGTGCAGGCCAATGCTTGGTTCATCTAATATATACATAGAGCCTACAAGGCTGCTGCCTAATGATGTAGCAAGGTTAATGCGCTGGCTTTCGCCACCCGAAAGGGTAGAAGACCTGCGGTTCAGCGTGAGGTAATCAAGGCCCACTTCCTGTAAAAAGCGCAGGCGGTTATTAATTTCGAGCAGTAGCCTGTGTGCTACTTTTTCGTCATATTCATTCAGCTCTATTCCTTTAAAGAAGTCGATAAGGTTTTTTATAGGTAAGTCCACAAGGTCAGATATTGTGCTTCCGCCCACTTTAATATAATTGGCTTCTGGGCGCAGGCGTTTACCTTTACACATTGGGCATTTTGTTTTACCACGATAGCGCGAAAGCATTACGCGGTTTTGTATCTTATAGTTCTTTTCTTCCAGTTCGGCAAAAAAGTCATTAAGCCCGGTAAAGTATTTATTACCCGTCCATAAAAGATGCTTATCAGCATCCGAAAGTTCAAAATAAGGCTTGTGTACCGGAAAGTTAAACTTGTGGCTGTTATTTACCAACTGGTCGCGGTACCAGCCCATGCTTTCGCCACGCCAGGGGAATATGGCATTTTCATAAACAGATAATGCCGTGTTGGGTATTACAAGCTCTTCATCTATGCCTATAATACTACCGTAGCCTTCGCAGGCAGGGCAGGCGCCATAAGGGTTGTTAAAGCTGAACAGGTGTACATTTGGTTCAAGAAAGTTCATGCCATCAAGCTCAAACTTATTACTAAAGGTAAGCCTGTTACCCGTGCTTACTTCCTGCAGGTACAGCTCGCCTTTACCTTCATAAAAAGCGGTTTGTATGGCATCGGCAAGCCTGTTGTAAAATTCTTCCTCGTCTTTAACAACAATACGGTCAACCACCAGCAATACTTCTTTGTTGGTAAAGTCGGCACCCTCTATTTCATCTAAACGCAATGTCTCGCCATCCGCAAGAATACGGGCAAACCCCTGTTGCAGCAGTACGCCCAGCTTTTCTTCTATAGTGCGGCCTCTTTCTATGTGGATAGGCGCAAGCAGCAGCCAGCGGCTGTTTTGCTCAAAGCCTTTAACCTCGTTTACTACATCGGTAACTGTATCTTTTTTTACCTCGCGGCCTGATACGGGGGAGTAGGTGCGGCCCACACGCGCAAACAGCAGCTTCATATAATCGTAAATTTCGGTGCTGGTACCAACTGTAGAGCGTGCGTTGGTAGTGTTTACCTTTTGCTCTATGGCAATGGCAGGCGCTATGCCTTTTATATATTCTACCTTTGGTTTATCTAACCTGCCCAGGAACTGGCGGGCATAACTGCTAAGGCTTTCTACATATCGGCGCTGGCCTTCGGCATATAGTGTATCAAACGCGAGGCTCGACTTTCCTGAGCCGGAAAGCCCCGTTACCACCACAAGTTTATTACGCGGAATAGCAACATCTATATTTTTAAGGTTATGCAGTTGCGCCCCTTTTATCAGTATATTTTTTTTAGGTTCGAGTGCAGATATATCAGGTGTTATCATAGCAAAAATGTAATGTGCAAAGATACGGTTTTCAGCCTGAAATTTTGTTAATGGAATGGGAAGGGATTTTTTATATTACAAGAGTTGAGTG
>NZ_JAMWYY010000043.1 GCF_024305175.1 Flavobacterium sp. | reverse complement strand
TTTTCACAATAATAAAAATTTAATTCCGGCTTTTGGGCCGGATTTTTTTTATATCAAAAAGTTTTTCGGATTAAAAAACTTCTATATTTGTAATGATTATCAAAGCTTATAATTTCACTTCGCACAATAGGTTTTGATAAGCAGTAACGCGCTTATCGTAGTATAAATATATAAATTACGATAATGGAAAAGCGTAAATTAGGTTTCTGGGAAATCTGGAACATGAGTTTTGGTTTCCTGGGAATACAGTTTGGTTTTGCCCTGCAAAATGCCAATACTTCCCGTATTTTTGATACCCTTGGGGCCGAAGTAGATAAAATTGGCCTATACTGGCTTGCCGCACCTTTAACCGGCCTGATAGTACAGCCTATTGTAGGTTACTTTAGCGACAGGACATGGACAAGGCTAGGGCGCAGGCGGCCTTACTTTCTGGTAGGGGCTATACTTTCGGCAATTGCACTCTTTATGATGCCTAACTCCCCAACACTTTGGATAGCCATAGGTACGCTTTGGATAATGGACTCGTCTATTAACATATCGATGGAGCCTTTCAGGGCATTTGTAGGTGATAACCTGCCCGACAGGCAACGCACACTGGGTTTTGCCATGCAAAGCTTTTTTATCGGTACGGGCGCTGTGGTGGGTTCGGCTTTGCCTTACGTCTTTACTAATTTTTTTGGTATTGAGAATACTGCCCCCGAGGGTATAGTTCCCCCGTCTGTAAAATGGTCTTTTTATGTGGGCGGTGTAACCTTTTTACTGGCAGTGTTATGGACGGTATACAAATCTAAAGAATACAGCCCGGAAGAACTGGAGGCTTTTGAGAAGGCTAAAGAGGCCGAACTGTTGCGAAAAGACAGCGGCAGGGTTGCTGTTGCAAAAATCATAACCGAAAAAAAACAACTTGTTTACGGCTTGTTCTTCGCACTAATAGGCGCTGCTGCATCATATTACGTTTATTATATTAATTCTGCAAACGGGCAAAACAAACATAAGGAACTTTACATTTTAACTTTAGGTGTTTTTGTTATCGGGTTACTGTTTGCAATAGTATCACAACTCCGCAAAAAAAATGTAAAGAACGCTTTTACCATTATTGTTACAGACTTACTTAATATGCCAAAAACCATGAAACAACTGGCATGGGTTCAGTTTTTCTCATGGTTTGCGCTTTTCTCTATGTGGATATATACTACCGCAGCGGTTACCGGGCACGTTTTCGGGACTACCGATACCACATCAAAAGTATATAACGATGCTGCCGATTGGGTGTCGGTTATGTTTACTGTTTATAATGGTGTTGCAGCTGCCGTAGCGTTCCTGCTTCCGGTAATTGCAAAACGCACCAGTAATAAATTTACCCACATGCTTTCGCTAATAGCAGGCGGTATCGGGCTTATATCCATTTACTTCCTTTCAGATAAAGCAGGGCTGCTGCTTGCAATGGTTGGAGTTGGTATAGCATGGGCAAGTATATTGTCTATTCCATACGCAATGCTTTCCGGGGCGTTGCCATCTGCCAAAATGGGGTACTACATGGGTGTGTTCAACTTTTTTGTGGTAATACCACAAATAGTGGCAGGTACTATACTGGGTTTCCTTGTTTCTGAATTTTTTGAAGGCGAGCCTGTATATGCCCTTATAGTGGGTGGCTGCTCTATGATACTGGCCGGGTTGTTAACAATGGGAGTAAACGTCCAGAAAAAAATTGATATTAAAGCATAAAAAATTAATGAAAAAGAAAGCATTTATATTCGATCTCGACGGTGTAATTGTAGATACCGCCAAATACCACTTCCTGGCATGGCAAAAGCTTGCGCAGCAGTTGGGTATCGAATTTACGCATGAACATAACGAACAGCTTAAAGGGGTTAGCCGCGTGCGCTCTTTAGATATTATACTTGGCCTTGGTAATACAGAAGCCTCTCAGGAGGATAAGGATACTTGGCTTAAACAAAAGAATGAAGAATACCTTACTTACATTAACAACATGGATGAAAGTGAGATTCTTGAAGGGGTTGTGCCGGTGCTGCAATATTTAAGGCAGAACGGGCAGCCCATAGCATTAGGCTCTGCCAGCAAAAATGCAAAGCCGATACTGGAAAAAGTAAACATACTGCATTATTTTGATGCAATAGTAGATGGTAACGATGTAAGCAATGCTAAACCCGACCCGGAGGTTTTTTTACAGGCCGCACAAAAATTAGGTATGCCTGCACAGGGTGCCGTTGTGTTTGAAGATTCTGTAGCGGGGGTGCAGGCAGCAAACATTGCCAATATGGTAAGTGTGGGCATAGGCGATAAAGCCGTGCTGCACGAAGCCCAATATAACTTTAAAGACTTTACTGAAATAGACACTACATTTTTACAAAACTTATTAAATAATTAAAATGAACCAGGATTATATAGTACCTAACAATTGGTCGATTATAGAAGAAGGGTTTGATGCAGAAAGGGTAAAATCTTCCGAAAGCCTTTTTAGTATAGGCAACGGAGCCATGGGGCAGCGTGCCAATTTTGAGGAAAGCTACTCCGGGCACACGTTTCAGGGCAGCTATATTGCAGGTATTTATTACCCAGATAAAACAAAAGTAGGCTGGTGGAAAAACGGTTATCCGCATTACTTCGCCAAAGTGCTTAACGCCCCTAACTGGATTGGGATAGATGTTACCATAAATGGTGAAGCGTTAGACCTTAATTCGGTAAAGCAGGTACGCGGCTTTAAGCGCGAGCTTAACATGAAAGAAGGCTGGTACAACCGTTCTTTCGAGGCTGTACTGCAAAACGGTACAGAGATAGCGGTAAATGTGCGCCGTTTTCTTTCTATTAATGATGATGAGCTTGGCGTTATAAAATTTGAAATAAAGCCTCTTAACGGTAATGCCGAAATACTATTTAGCCCTTACCTTGATGCAGGCGTTAAAAATGAAGATGCCAACTGGGAAGAAACATTCTGGGAACCGCTTGGTACAGAAAACAGCGGCAATAGTGCCTTTGCAAAAGCACGTACATTTAAAACACACTTTACTGTAGCAGCTTTCATGAACAACCACATATTGCTGAACGGTGAAAACCAGTCGCTGCAACCTGCTGATGTTAAGTCGGCTGAGGATAAAGTGCAGTTTTCGTATACAGTAAATGCTTCAAAAGGTGATACGGCTGCCATAGTTAAGTTTGGCGGATATACCGTATCTATGAACCACGCCGAAGACAAACTGGTACAAGCCGCACAAGATGTTATTGCCACGGCACAGGAAAAAGGCTATAATGTGTTGCTGCAGGAACAGAAGGAAGCCTGGGCACGCATATGGGAAATGGCAGATATTACTATAGAAGGCGATGTAAAAGCACAGCAGGGCATCCGCTTTAATATCTTCCAGCTTAACCAGACGTATCTTGGCAAAGACCCGAGGCTTAACATAGGTCCTAAAGGTTTTACTGGCGAAAAATATGGGGGAAGCACCTATTGGGATACCGAGGCATACTGCCTGCCGTTCTATATGGCGACAAAAGACCAGAATGTTGCCCGTAACCTGCTTACTTATCGCTACAACCAACTGGATAAAGCGATAGAAAATGCCGAAAAGCTTGGCTTTACCAACGGTGCAGCACTATACCCTATGGTTACCATGAACGGTGAGGAATGCCACAACGAGTGGGAAATTACCTTTGAGGAAATTCACCGCAACGGGGCTATTGCCTTTGCCATTTTTAACTACTACCGTTTTACGGGCGATTACAGCTACATCCCTGAAAAAGGGCTTGAGGTACTTATCGGTATTGCACGTTTCTGGCACCAAAGGGCTACATGGTCAGCAAACAAAAACAAGTATATGATACTGGGTGTTACCGGGCCAAACGAATATGAAAATAACATCAACAATAATTTCTATACCAATTACATAGCTAAGTGGTGTATAGATTATACAGTTGAGCAGATAGCAAAAACAGAGGCAGAGTATAAAGCCGACCATACCCGCATTATGCAGAAGGTTAAGCTTACTGCCGAAGAAGTAAAAGAATGGAAAAACGTTGCCGATAATATGTACTTCCCTTACTCTGAAGAGTATGGCATATACCTGCAACAGGACGGCTTCCTTGATAAAGAACTTATCCCCGTTAGCGAACTTGACCCGAGCCAGAGGCCAATCAACCAGAAATGGAGCTGGGACAGGATATTGCGCTCTTGCTACATAAAGCAGGCAGATGTATTGCAGGGCTTCTATTTCTTTGAAGACCACTTTAGCAAAACAGAGCTTGAGAAACATTTCAATTTCTATGAACCTATAACGGTACACGAGTCATCGCTTTCGCCATGTGTACACTCTATACAGGCTGCTGTATTAGGCAGGATGGAACAGGCTTATACATTTTATTTAAGGACATCGCGCCTTGACCTTGACGATTATAACAAGGAAGTGGAAGAAGGCCTGCACATAACCAGTATGGCCGGAACGTGGATGAGCATTGTAGAAGGTTTTGGGGGTATGAGGGTTAAAAACGATGCACTTCACTTTGAGCCGCGCATACCGGCACAATGGGAGGGTTACTCGTTCAAGATAAATTTCAGGAACCAGATACTTAAAGTTTCTGTGCATCCGGGAGAAACCAATTTTACACTGGAAGGCGATAAAGAGCTTACCGTATTTGTAAATGGTAAAGAAGTTAGGGTAGAACCCAACGCTTTGGTAACAGTTTAATTTTTTATAAGCCTGTAAGGCCTAATCCCCGGGCTTTGCAGGCTTTTTAATATGCTGCTTATGCGGCACACAATAACAGGTTGATGAACAAAATACTATACATATTTCTTTTTTGCTGTATGGCAGCGTGGGCACAACCCGAGCGGGTAGAACCGCCTTTCTGGTATGCCGGTATGCAGAACCCTGAGTTACAGGTTATGTTCTACGGAAAAGACATAGCAAAATATACCCCTACCGTAAGTAACGGTATCGTTATAAAAAACGTGGTTAAGACCGAAAACCCGAACTATGTTTTCATTACCATAGATACTAAAGATATTCCTGCTTCTGATTTTGTTTTCACGTTTAAAGACAAAAACAAGGCAGCATTTACACAAAAATATACACTAAGGCAAAGGAAAGAAGGTTCTGCTCTTAGAGAAGGGTTTGATTCGTCTGACCTTATATACCTTATAATGCCCGACCGCTTTGCCAATGGCAATCCTGCCAACGATAATATAAAAGGCATGGGCGATAATGCCAACCGCAACGAGCCGTTTGGCAGGCATGGCGGCGATATACAGGGTATTATCAATAACCTTGATTATATAGAACAACTGGGTGCTACAGCCCTGTGGAGCACACCGCTTTGCGAAGACAGGCACAACAGGGGTTCTTACCACGGTTATGCACAAACCGATGTGTATAAAATAGACCCGCGCTACGGCACTAACGAAGACTATTTAAGGCTCTCGCAGGAGCTAAAAAAGAGGGACATGAAACTGATACTGGATTACGTAACCAACCACTGGGGCAGCGAGCACTGGATGTATAAAGACCTGCCTACCTACGACTGGGTACACCAGTTCCCCGGCTATGCACAGAGTAATTACCGCATGACAACGCAGTTCGACCCGAATGCTTCTGATGTTGATGCTAAATACTGTATGGACGGCTGGTTTGTGAGCGATATGCCCGACCTTAACCAAAGCAACCCGCTTGTGCTTAACTACCTTACACAAAACGCAATTTGGTGGATTGAATATGCCGATTTAGACGGTTTCCGTGTCGATACCTATTCCTACAACGATAAAGAAGGGATTGCCAAATGGACAAAAGCTATTATGGACGAATACCCGCATTTTAATATAGTGGGCGAAGTTTGGATGCACGACCAGGCACAGATGGCTTATTGGCAAAAGGACAGCAAGATAGCCGCCATCCAAAGCTACAACAGCTACCTGCCAAGTGTTATGGATTTTACCCTGCACGATGCTTTGGGCGGTGTGTTTAACGAAAACAATGCAGGGTGGGATACCGGTATTCAAAAGGTGTATGACAATTTTACCAACGATTTTTTATACCCCGACATTAATAACATACTTGTTTTTGCAGAGAACCACGATACCGGCAGGTTTAACGAAATCTACAAGAACGATTTTAATAAATACAAAATGGCTATGGCGCTGCTCGCTACTGTGCGCGGTATCCCGCAAATATATTACGGTACCGAGATAGGCATGGCAGGCGATAAGGGCAAAGGCGATGGCGATATCCGCAGGGATTTTCCCGGTGGCTGGCAAGGCGATAAAAACAATGCCTTTACACAAGGCGGGCGCACTGCCGAACAGCAAAAGTGGTTTGAGTTCTCATCCAAACTATTTAACTGGAGAAAAGGTAAAGAGGTAATACATACCGGTAAAACCACCCATTACCTGCCGTATAACAATGTTTACGTTTATTTTAGGCATAACGATAAAGAAACCGTTATGGTTGCCATAAACAACAGCGATAAAGAACAGGCAATAGACACAGCCCGTTACCGCCAGAATGTGAAAGGTTATACAAAAGGCAAAAATGTAATAGAGGGGAATGTTACTGATATTACAAAGCAAATAACACTTCAGCCGAAGTCGGTAATCATATTAGAACTTCAATAGTATGAACAAGTTTCTGTACATAATAGCCCTTTTTACCACTGTTGTTGCTTCGGCACAGGGTACGCGTACCTATGTAGGTTCTGAGTTTTTTGGTGACAGGCTCGAAGTAGTAACCAGCGACGGACGTTATACCATTACACCTTATTCAGAAAATATAATACAGACGGCATTTGTTCCGCATGGCGAAAATTATAACGCCGAATCGCACGCGGTAGTAATGCAGCCGCAAAAGGTAAAGGCTAAATTTAAAGATAAAAAAGGCAGGCTTACTTACACAACCGACGGCATATCGGTAACGATAGATAAAAACCCGTTCAGGGTTAGCTATCATTACAACAACAAGCTACTGCTGGCAGAGCAGCCCGGCTATACCCAAACCGACAGTACCGAAACCATTGGTTTTGCCATAAGTGCTGATGAAGCACTATATGGCGGCGGTGCCCGTGCACTGGGAATGAACCGCAGGGGTAACAGGTTGCAGTTGTATAACAGGGCGCATTATGGCTACGGCGACAGGTCTGAGCTGCTGAATTTTACTATGCCGCTGGTGCTTTCCTCTAAAATTTATGCAGTGCATTTTGACAATGCAGCCATAGGCTGGCTCGACCTTGACAGCAGGAAAAACAATACCCTTGCTTATGAAACCATAAGCGGAAGAAAAGTATATCAGGTTATTGCAGCACCTGACTGGTATAAACTTACCGAGAGCTACACACAGCTTACCGGAAGGCAGCCTATGCCGCCACGCTGGACGTTTGGCAACTTTGCCAGCCGTTTTGGTTACCATACCGAAAAGGAAGTAAGGAATGTAGTGCGCAAATTTCGTGAGGAAGAAATTCCGCTTGATGCGGTAGTGTTAGACCTTTACTGGTTTGGTGCCGACATAAAAGGCACTATGGGTAACCTGGAGTTTTTAAAAGACAGTTTCCCCGAGCCTGAAAAAATGATTGCCGACCTTAAAAAGGATAACGTAAAAGCTGTTTTAATTACAGAACCTTTTATACTTACAACCAGTAAACGCTGGCAGGAAGCTGCAGATAAAAACATTTTGGCAACAGATGCGAACGGTAACCCTTATACCTATGAGTTCTATTTTGGTAACACGGGGATTATTGACCTTTGGAAACCCGAAGCACGAACCTGGTTCTGGAACATTTACAAGCGATATATAAATGCAGGTGTTGCAGGCTGGTGGGGCGATCTTGGCGAACCGGAAGTGCACCCGTCTTACGTGCAGCACGCCGGTGGGCGCTCTGCCGATGAGGTACATAACATTTACGGGCACGAATGGGCAAAACTGGTTTATGAAGGCTACAGGAAAGACTTTTCAGGGCAGCGGCCTTTTATCCTGATGCGTGCCGGATACTCCGGTTCACAGCGATTCGGTATGATACCGTGGAGTGGCGATGTGGGCCGTAGCTGGGGCGGTTTGCAGTCGCAGCCCGAAATTGCCATGCAAATGGGCATGCAGGGCGTTAGCTACATGCACAGCGATTTAGGCGGTTTTGCCGGAGATAACATAGATGATGAATTATATGTGCGCTGGTTGCAGTATGGCGTGTTTCAGCCGGTGTTCAGGCCGCACGCGCAGGAGGCTGTACCTGCCGAACCTGTATTCCGTAAGGATGAGGTAAAGGCATTAGCCAAAAAAGCGATTGAGCTTCGTTACGAAATGCTGCCATATAATTATACGCTTGCCTACTTAAATGCCAAAAGCGGTTATCCGCTAATGCGCCCGTTGTTTTTTGAAGAACCGGGCAATGCGCAGCTTTACAATATTTCGGATGAATACCTGTGGGGTAAAGACATACTTGTGGCTCCTGTTTTACAGCAGGGCGCCAAAGAACGCACTGTTTATTTCCCGAAAGCCAGCAGATGGTTCAGCGGAAGGAAGGTTTATGAAGGCGGCACTACCGCAACTGTACAGTTAGAAGAAGATAACATTCCATACTTCTACAGGGGAGGGGCTTTTATAGTGGAGTCGGCAGAAGACCTGCAATCTACAGAAGATTATACTTCAGAAAAACTCAATATAAATTTTTATGTAGATCCTGCAGTTACGGCTTCAGAAGGTATTTTTTACCATGATGACGGCAAGACCCCGAATGCCTATGAAGAAGGCAAATATGAAATACTGGAGTTTAAAAGCGAGACAAAGGGCAAAGAAGTTACCATTACCGTAACATCTAAGCCGGGTAAAAATAACACGCCGGTAAACAGGAGGCTTACGTTTTTTATCAACGAAAATGCAAACGGCATGTATTTGTCGAAGTCCAAACCACTCGAAATAAAAAGTGGTGAGGTTAAAACATTTAAATATACCATTCAGCAATGAGGAGAATACTACTACCTGCCCTTGCGGCAGTAACCCTATTATCGGGTTGTGCTACCCAAAAGCAACAGGCAAAAAACGATGCGCCTTTTGTTTGGGAAGGTGCCAATATGTACTTTTTGCTGACGGACCGCTTTAATAACGGTGATACGGCTAACGACCTGAACTATAACCGTACTAAAGAAGCAGGTACACTGCGCGGTTTTGAAGGCGGCGATATAAAAGGCATCACACAAAAAATAAAAGATGGCTATTTTGAGGATTTGGGCATTAACGCCATCTGGTTTACGCCTGTTGTAGAGCAGATACACGGTGCAACTGATGAGGGTACTGGTGTCAGTTACGGTTTTCATGGCTACTGGGCGAAAGACTGGACCCGTTTAGATGCTAATTTTGGTACTGAAAAAGACCTTTCCGAACTTATAGAAACCGCACATGCCAACGGAATACGTATAGTGCTTGATGGTGTTATAAACCATACAGGACCGGTTACCGACGCTGATGCCGTTTGGCCTGATGGCTGGGTACGCACTGAACCACAGTGCCAGTATAATAATTATGAAAACACCACCGCCTGCACCCTCGTTAAGAACCTGCCCGATGTAAGGACAGAAAGTAACGAGGCGGTAGAGCTGCCGCGCGCCCTTGTAAACAAATGGAAGGCAGAAGGGCGTTATGAGCAGGAAATAAAAGAGCTTGATGTTTTTTTTGCCCGCACCGGCTACCCGCGTGCTCCAAAATATTATATTATAAAATGGCTTACCGACTACATTCGTGATTATGGTGCTGATGGCTACCGTGCCGATACTGTAAAGCACCTTGGCGAAGACGTGTGGGCCGATTTTGCCAAAGAGTGTGATGCTGCTTTTGCCGAATGGAAAAAGAACAATCCCGGCAAGGTGCTGGATGATAACAGTTTTTTTACGGTAGGCGAGGTGTACAACTACGGTATATCGTCAGGACAGCAGTTTGATTTTGGAGATAAGAAGGTCAATTACTATCAAAATGGCTTTGATGCGCTCATCAACTTCGAAATGAAGTATGATGCCAACAAACCCTATGAAGAGCTTTTCACTAAATACTCTGGCATACTGAACAGCAGCCTTAAAGGTTATACTGTTCTCAACTACCTGGCTTCGCATGATGATGGCGGACCGTTTGATAAAAAACGCGAGAAAACTTATAAATCAGCTAATATACTGCTGCTTACTCCGGGTATATCGCAGGTATATTATGGCGACGAAACTGCCCGCCCGCTTGACATTCCCGGTGCGGTTGGCGATGCTACTCTGCGTTCGTTCATGAACTGGGATGATATTAAAAATAATGATGAGACAAAAGCCCTTCTTGCCCACTGGCAAAAGCTGGGGCAGTTCAGGCGCAACCACCCTGCGGTTGGTGCGGGTACCCACGAAATGATTGCTAACACGCCATACAGCTTTAAAAGGGCTTACACAAACGGTGCCTACACTGATGTGGTTGTGGTAGGGTTAAACCTTGCCGAAGGCAAAAAGACCATTGCAACAGGCAGCGCCTTTGCAGACGGTGTTAAAGTGCGCGATGCTTACTCAGGTGAAACGGCAACAGCCGAAGGCGGCAAAGTAACTTTTGATACGCCTTATACCTTACTGTTATTAGAAAAAGTGCAATAACCATAAAGAAAAGACATGAAAAAAACAATTCTGTTCGGTTTAATGCTTGCGGTTGCTTTTACAGGCTGCAAGGATAAAAAAGAAGATGAAAACGCTGCAACTGAAACGGCACAGGCAGAGGCTATTGCCCCTGTTAGCAAGGCCATGATGGAGAACAGCGTAATTTATGAGGCCAACATACGCCAGTATTCGCCTGAAGGTACGCTTAACGCTTTTACCAAAGATATTCCGCAGCTAAAGGAACTTGGTGTGAAGGTAATATGGCTTATGCCGGTTTACCCAGTATCTATGAAAAACAGGAAGGCAACGGGAGATTTGTCGGTTGAAGATATTAAAGACCCGAAAGAGCGTGAAAAGTACCTGGGCAGCTACTATGCTATTTCTGACTATACGGCTATAAACCCGGATATGGGTACTTATGAAGATTTTGATAACCTGGTAAAAACAGCCCATGAAAACGGTATGTATGTAATACTGGACTGGGTTGCCAACCACACCGGATGGGACCACAAATGGATTACCGAGCACCCGGAGTATTACTACAAAAACAAAAAAGGCGAAGTTACAGATCCGCTTAACCCGGAAACAGGTGAGAGCTGGGGCTGGACAGATGTTGCGCACCTTGATTACAGCAGCAAGGCGCTTTATGAGCCGATGAAGGATGAAATGCTATTCTGGGTAAAAGAGCATAACATAGACGGTTTCCGTTGTGACGTGGCTGATAATGTGCCTACTGAATTTTGGGAATTTGCCGTGCCAAAGCTGGAGGAGGTTAAGCCTTTGTTTATGCTTATGGAAAGTAATAAGCCTTACCTGTTCAATGATATTTTTGATATGGGCTACGGCTGGGATTTGCACCATATAATGAATGATATCGCAAAAGGCACTAAAACCGTTAAGGACATAGATGCTTATATGGCTAAAAAAGACACTATGTATGACAAGAGCGATATATTCATGAACTTTGTTACCAACCACGATGAGAATTCATGGAACGGCAGTGAGTTTGAGCGTATGGGCAATGGTGTAGAGGCTTTTGCAGCTTTAACCTATACTGTTCCGGGTATGCCGCTTATATATACCGGGCAGGAGTATGACCTTGACCGCAGGCTGAAGTTCTTCGAGAAGGACAGCATCTCTAAAGTGAAGAAAAAAATGTATCCTGTCTATGAAAAGCTTGGCGCACTTAAAAACAGCAGCGCGGCGCTTAACGGCGGTAAAGACCCGGCATCATATAAGCGTATAAAAACATCTGACGATGTCAGCATTCTCGCTTTTGAAAGGGAAAAAGACGGTAAAAAGGTGTGGTATATTGCCAACCTTTCCAAGTCGCCTAAAACCTTTACATTACCTGTAGAGGGCACATTTACCGATTATATGACAGGTAAGAAGTTAACATTAACAAAAGGCCAGAAACACCAGTTTAATGCCTGGCAGTACTATGTGCTGACGCAGTAACGATATTACCCCATGCTTTATTGGCATGGGGTATTTTTTAAACTTTAATCAAATTTATTATTAACCAATTCCTTTTAATTTTATGAAGAGAAAATTACTCTTTTTGGTGGCTATGCTTGCCTGCGCTACTACATCGTTTGCGCAATTTGACAACATTGGCCTTTTAGGTGGTTCTACAGTAACAGGCTGGACGTCTGATACTGATATGGTAACCACCGATGGTGTTGTTTACACATTGGAAAATGTGGTGATTGTTAACCCCGAATCTGACGGTGGTGTTAAGTTCAGGAAGGATGATATGTGGACGGTTAACTGGGGCGGTACAGGGTTTCCTGCAGGAACAGCTTCGCTTAACGGCGCAAATATCCCAACTGTTAACGGTACTTATAATGTAACATTTAACCTTAGCACACTTCAGTACAGCTTTGAGGCAATCGGTTTTGACGAAATAAGCCTTGTAATAGAAGGTACTGATGTGAGCATGTTTACCGCCGATGGTGTTGTTTACTCGGTAAATAATGTTGAGCTTGAAGCCGGGGATTATGCTTTTGCCGTAAACGGCAGCACTACAGGCTGGGGCGGTTCTGGCTTTCCTACAGGTACAGCTACAGAGGGTACTACTATACCGGTACCTGCTAACCGTTACAACATTACCTTTAACAATGACACTAAGCAATATATGTTCAATTTTGTGAACATCAGCCTTATTGGTGATGGAGTGGTTACAGAAGACCCGGTGTGGGTTACCGATGTATATCTTTCTACTACAGATGGTATAAACTACATTTTAGAAGACTTTACATTCCCCGGAGGCGAAGGTAAATTCAGGCTTAACGGCGACTGGAACCCCGGCTGGGGCAGCACTGATTTCCCTTCAGGTGTAGGTTCAACTGCGGGCGATGCTCCAAATATCCCTATTGCAGCCGGTACTTATGATGTAACCTTCAACAGGTTAACAGGCGACTATAACTTCGCCGCTTCTACAAACGGACTTGAGGATGTTGCTGCTACAAAAGTTGTAGCATATCCTAACCCCACAGGCAACGTTTGGAATTTTGAAGCAGCTACAGTAATCGAAAAAGCAGAGCTGACAGATATTACAGGCAAAGTAGTTTTTGCGGGTACTTTTAATGCTTCAACTGCGGTTATAGATGCTGCTGCTTTTGCTCCGGGCATTTATATGGCTAAAATTTATGCAGGTACATCGGTACAGGTAATTAAAGTTATAAAAAGATAACTTCTTCATTTTTATTAATTCACGAAGCACAGGTTAAATGCCTGTGCTTTGTTGTTTATATAAGTATCTTTGCCAAAAAAAAGGATACTATAATGGGCGTTACGCTTAAAATAGGCCACAGGGGTGCAAAGGGTCATGTCGCAGAAAACACCCTTGCTTCATTTAAAAAAGCCATAGTGATGGGAGCAGAGGCTGTTGAGTTTGATGTGCACATTTGCGCCACGGGGGAGTTGGTGGTAATACACGATTTTACGATAGACCGCACTACAAACGGTACCGGTGAAATACACAACATAAGCCTTGACGAGCTTAAAAGCTTGGCGGTGGAGGGGGAGTATACCATCCCAACACTTGATGAGGTTATGGAGCTGTTGGGGCCAGATTTTATTATGAATATAGAAATGAAGGGCAGGCATACGGCACAGCCACTGGCAGCTTTATTACAACGATATGTTGCAGAGAAAGGTTATAGATATGAGAATATAATTGTATCCAGCTTTCAGTATGAAGAGCTTAAGATGATGAGCACCCTCAACCCTGATGTACACCTCGGGGTGCTTACACAGGCGAGCGTTGCCCAGGCATGGGATTGGGCTACAGAGTTCAATGCAAAGGCACTGCACCCGCATTTTTCTTTATTGACAGAAACTAATGTGGAGCGTGCCAGGGAAGCAGGTTTTAAAATCAATACCTGGACGGTTAATGAACCCGATGATATTGTAAGGATGAAAATGTATGGTGTTGACGGAATAATATCTGATTATCCCGAAAGGTTATGAACAACAGGAAGTTTGATGTGATTGTGGCCGGTGGAGGTGCAGCAGGTTTTTTTACAGCTATAAATATTGCTGAGTTAAAACCCGGTACCAAAGTTGCCATTTTAGAGCGTGGTAAAGAAGTGCTTGGCAAAGTGCGTATATCGGGTGGCGGGCGTTGCAATGTAACCCATGCCTGCTTTGTGCCGGATGATTTGGTTAAGTATTATCCGAGAGGCGAAAAAGAACTCAAAGGGCCATTCAACCACTTTTGCAGCGGCGACACTATAGAATGGTTTGCCAAACATGATGTAGAACTGAAAATTGAAGAAGACGGGCGCATGTTCCCGATAACCGACAACTCGCAAACCATTGTAGATTGTTTCATTAAAGCAGCTAAAAAATCAGGTGTTGAGGTAATAACGGGGCAAAGCCTGCAAAGCATCATAAAAACAACTAATGCTTGGGAGATAAATACCTCAGGAGACAAATATGTTGCAGCACATTTGGTAATGGCTACCGGAAGTAACCCGAAAGTGTGGGAAATGATACAGGGGCTTGGCCATACAATAGTGCCGCCTGTGCCATCTTTATTTACATTCAATATAAAAGATAGCCGAATAAAGAACTTAATGGGTGTCTCCGCAATGGCATCCGTAAAAGTAAAAGGGTTAAAGCTGGAGGCATCAGGCCCTTTGCTTATAACGCACTGGGGCATGAGTGGCCCCGGCATACTACGCCTTTCTGCGTGGGGTGCAAGAGAACTTGCTGCGAAAAACTATCAGTTTACTTTGCTGGTTAACTGGCTTAATGAAACCGATACAGATGATTGCCTTGAGCAACTAAAGCAACTAAAACAGGAGCACGCAAAAAAGCAGCTGGGTAAAAAATCGCCTTTTGATTTCCCGAACCGGCTTTGGGAAAGCCTTGTTGCTGCCTCAGGTATATCTGCAGATATGCGTTGGGCCGATGTTAACGCCAACCAATTACAAAGCCTTGCCTTACAGCTTACCAATGCTGAATTTTCTGTAAACGGCAAAAGCACGTTTAAGGAAGAGTTTGTAACGGCGGGCGGTGTAGAACTAAAAGAGGTTAACTTTAAAACTATGGAGAGCAAAATTGCCGAAAACCTTTATTTTGCAGGAGAGATTTTAAATATTGATGCTATAACAGGAGGATTTAATTTCCAGAATGCATGGACGGGTGGCTTTCTGGCTGCCGAGGCAATTGTAGGAAAATTTTAATATTTTAACGCAACCATTTTTATTGTTATACATCTTTTTCATAAAACATGCAATCAACATTTATGAAAAAGATTATTTTAACATGTGCTTTTGCACTTTTCTGTTTGTCTAAGTCAAACAGCCAGTCCTATCAAAAGGCTTACGGTGCAACGAACCCTAACCAGCAGGAGTTGTACGATTTATTTACGGATAGCGAGGGTAACATTTTTACATCCGGAACTTTCAGAAATCTTTCTGTTTTTGAACAAGACAATTACTACGGTAGTGTTTCCAGGATTGATCCTGAAGGGAACACAATCTGGCATAAAGCTTATCTGCCGGAAGAATATGAGGCACTGGACAGTTTTTTTATAAACTCTGTCTATGCAGATAATAACGGCTCGCTTTACTGCTTTGGTGTTTTTCTGGATGCTCAGGTCGATTCGGGTTATTATATCATGAAACTTGATGCTGACGGAGAGGTAATATGGTCAAAATTTATTAGCGACGGTTATGCAGATTTAATTACCGATACAGTTTATACAAGCGAAGCGATATATCTTATTTATACAAACAGAATTGTAAAGATGAACTTTTTGGGAGAGGTTGTTAACGTCGTAAATATTAATTTAGGCTTTGAAGTAGCCCTGCGTAAAGCTATTGTAACAAGCTCAGGAAATTTAGTTATTACGGGAGAGCTGTACTTAAATAACAACTGGAATACCCCTGTTATTATATTTGACTCTAACCTTAATTTAATAAACGGATATTTATATTATCGAGATGAGAATGGAGCGACATACGGAACTGCATTGTGTGAAGCTGCTGATGATGAGTTTATAATAGGGTTAAGTGACCGTTCTGTGTTTTCTATAAACCAGTCGGGTGAATTGCAGTGGGTAAAAACTATACTTGCCAATGAAACCGAAACTACTTTAGATGCTTTAGACTATATAAGTAATATACAACCCCTGAATGCTGAAAAAACAGAGTTTTATATTGCCATGAACGGCTCTTATTTTGATGATATTATAAACTTATTATATGTAGGCCTTGGTAATATGGATAATAACGGTAACATATCTAATTTAAAAGCTATCAAAAAAACACCTTTTGAGACAATAGATAATTACCATTCAGTAAGCGAACTTATTGTTGATTCCAATACCGGTTACTATCATTTGGCAGGAAAACTTATTGCATCTGATGGTGATGAGGTTAACCATCATTATAATTATTTGCATAAAGGGAGTCTTAGCGAGGTTAGTTGTGGTGAAGAAGCGATAACCTTTAATACCTCAAGTACAATTGAAACGCTCAATATGAGTGTGATGCCAGCCGAATTATTTATTCAGGGAACAGTACAAATAGCACCGGCAATAATTACTGTTCAAGATTTGCCGTTAGAGTATGACGAAACGTATTGCATTGATGTGTTGCTACAGTCACCTGATTTAGAGACGGATGCCGTTGCTTTATATCCTAATCCGGCAACTGATATTATTACTGTACAGGCTAATCAGGACATAAAAGAAATGATGGTATTTGATGTTTTAGGTAAAATGGTGGGGGTAACATTTAACACTGATAATACTATTAATGTTGCTCATCTTGATTCTGGCATGTATATAATAAAAGTATTAACCACCGGCAATAAAACCTTCACATTAAAATTTGTTAAACAATAAAAAACCACGCTATGAAAAATTTACTGTTAATGGCAGGTATGGCTTTACTGCTTGTTTCCTGCTCTGAAGATTCAGAATCTCCGTTAAATAATGATACGCCTTCTGATAACAAAGTGCTATTACTTAAGGTTGATTTTGAAACCAATATTTTTGAAGGAGGCAAAGAGCTTACTTTTGAAGATGCTGAAGGGTTTACCATTACCTCTGACTACAATTCGCCGGGCGATTTTGGCGACATAACCTTAATGTATGAAGAAGCTAACGATACCATTTTTGCAGGTGGTATTGTATGGGCTGGCCTTGGGCAAATGACCTACCCTGAATCGCTTGCCGATGACAACGCTTTTGCTTCTTTGCCTGATGCACTGCCAATGCCTTCTGTGCAGGATTTCGAAATTGTAGAATATGATGAGTATGCTTATTATCCTGAAGAAATTGACTATCAGTCTATATGGGCTGCTGTTGACAACCTGCAGGTTGTAAAAGAATACAGGGAGAGTAATCCTGACGCCAATATCAGGCTGTTTTTATATACTCCAAGTGTTGGGGTTGGCAACCCGGCAGAATGGGACTGGTTTATTATTATGAAAAATTAATGTTTTGTGTAGTGTTTGTGTAATAAGCTCCCTTATTTGGGGGCTTTTTTATCTATAGCGCTACCTGTTTAGCCACCAAATGCTTGCATTTAAAACCGTTGCAAACGCTACCCAGGCCAAATAAGGCACAAGCAGCCATGCTGCAAGTGTATTAACTTTTTTGAACTGCAAATAAGTTTCATAAATCATAAGCAACAGTATAATTATTTCAATGAGGGCCAGCATAGGGTTGTTCAGTCCGAAAAAAAGGTAAGACCACAAGGCATTCAGCGCGAGCTGTATCCCGAAAAAAGTAAGCCCTTTCTTTACGGTTTGTTTATCTTCATCAGCTCTTTGCCACACAAGTCCGGCAGCCACGCCCATTAGTATATAGAGCAGCGTCCATACCGGGGCAAAAACCCAGTTTGGCGGGTTAAAAACAGGTTTTTCAAGGGTGGGATACCATGTGGTTACACCTTCCCGGGTTACTTCGCCAGAAAGGTAGCCAACAGCAACGCAGGTAACCACCATTATCAGTATTTTAAGGATTCTTGGCATACTATATTATTTCTATCAAAGTTACCAAACAAAATCTTTATGTAACACCAAAAACTTATCTTTGCACAAATTTTAAGATATGCTTTCCGAAAAGGATTTTATACCTCAGGGTTATACAGGTACTGCACAAAACGGCAGTTTTAAATGGAGTGCGCCCAGCAATATCGCCCTGATAAAGTACTGGGGTAAAAAAGAGAACCAGATTCCGGCAAACCCATCTGTAAGCTTTACACTGAGCAACTGTAAAACCATTACTGAATTAAAATATGAGGAAAAGCAGGTTGGCGGGTTTTCATTCGACCTTTTTTTTGAAGGTAAACCCAAAGAAAGCTTCAGGCCAAAGATTGAAAAGTTTTTCCAGCGTACAGCCGCCTATCTTCCTTTTTTAGAAAAGTACCATTTTACGATAGATACACAAAATACTTTTCCGCACAGTTCGGGTATAGCTTCATCGGCCTCTGGCATGGCGGCACTTGCAGTAAACCTGATGAGCCTGGAACACCTGCTAAACCCTGAAATGACAGAAGAGTACTTTTATAAAAAAGCTTCTTTCCTGGCGCGCCTGGGCAGCGGTAGCGCCTGCCGTAGTATTAAAGGCAGTGCAGTTGTTTGGGGAGAGCATAAAGAAATTGAGGGAAGTTCTGATTTATTCGGGGTTTCTTTTCCTGATACACCACATGCTGATTTTGCCAACTTTCAGGACACCATATTGTTAATTGACAAAGGGGAGAAGCAGGTAAGCAGTACCGTAGGGCACGATTTAATGCATGGGCACCCATTCGCGCAGCAGCGCTTTGCACAGGCGCATGACAATCTTTCTAAGATGCGTGCGGCTTTAGTAAGCGGAGATATAGATGCTTTTATCAGCATTACAGAAAGTGAGGCACTTACGCTGCACGCCATGATGATGACATCGCACCCTTATTTTATACTCATGAAACCTAATACGCTTGAGGTAATAAACCGTATATGGGCCTACCGCGAGAGTACAAAAATACCGGTATGCTTTACGCTTGATGCAGGCGCAAACGTGCATGTGCTGTACCCTGAAAATGTGAAAGATAAAGTTTTGGAATTTATTAAGAATGAATTAGTTGCGTTGTGTCAAAACAGTCAGTACATTTGCGATGCAATTGGTGATGGGGCAGTGCAATATTAAATTTTAGTATTTGCCGTTTTTTAATTACCTTTAATAAAAATTTCCTGATGAAAGGACCATTATTTTACTCTAAAATACTGCTCTTCGGAGAGTACGGAATTATTAAAGATTCTAAGGGGCTTTCTATTCCCTACAATTTTTATAATGGCGCTTTAAAAAGAGATGGTAATACTTCTGAACAGGCTTTAAAAAGCAACGCTAACTTAAAACGCTTTGCAGGATATTTAGAGCAACTTCAGCAGGAAGAGCCCGAGCTGGTAACTTTTGACCTTGACACGCTAAAGCAGCATGTTGAGGAGGGAATGTATTTTGACTCAACCATTCCGCAGGGATATGGTGTGGGTAGCAGCGGTGCACTTGTTGCCGCTATATACGACCGTTATGCCAGCGATAAGATAACAGTGCTTGAAAACCTTACCCGCGAAAAATTACTCCAGCTAAAAACTATTTTTGGCAGGATGGAGTCATTTTTTCACGGAAAAAGTTCAGGGCTCGACCCGCTTAACAGTTACCTGAGCATACCAATTCTCATCAACTCTAAAGATAATATAGAGGCTACAGGCATACCAAGCCAGGCAACAGATGGTAAGGGTGCAGTGTTCTTGCTGGATTCTGGCATTGTAGGCGAAACTGCACCAATGGTGTCTATCTTTATGGAAAACCTTAAAGAAAAAGGTTTCCGCGATATGCTTAAAAAGCAGTTTACCAAATATACTGATGCCTGTGTGGATAACTTCCTTCACGGCGACTTTAAATCGTTATTCAGCAATACCAAAAAACTGAGCAAAGTAGTGCTAAACCACTTTAAGCCAATGATACCAGAACAGTTTCATGAGCTTTGGCAAAAGGGTATTGAAACGAATGATTACTACCTGAAGCTTTGCGGCTCCGGCGGTGGCGGTTATATTCTTGGTTTTACCGAAGACCTTGAAAGGGCTAAGAAATCGCTTGAAGGCCATAAGCTTGAAGTTGTGTACCAGTTTTAAGTAAGTTCATTTTAAAATATATACTAATAAAGTCCATTCTATGGGCTTTATTAGTATTATAAAGTATCTGCCTGCAAAAAAATGCATACAGTTCAGCAATATTTCCATACACAAAAAAGTTAATAAGCAACTATATTTTAACCAATGGCATCACGAAAATCGAGACTTACTTTAATGAAAATTTTAAGCCTGTTTTCTGTGGTGAGGGGTTACAATATTCCCATAATAGCCCTTGCGCAGTATCTGTCTGCTATTTTTATACTCGACAGGGAAAGCCGTGCACTGGATGTGATACTGGATATTAACCTTTTCCTGATAGTACTGGCATCTTCGTTAACAATAGCTTCGGGCTACATCATCAATAACTTTTACGACGCTCAGAAAGATCTAATCAATCGCCCTAAAAAATCGATGCTCGACAGGCTTGTAAGCCAGCAAACTAAATTAAATGTTTATTTCGGGCTTAACTTTTTTGTTGTCCTGCTTGCCTTTCTGGTGTCGTGGCGTGCTGTTTTCTTCTTTTCGGGTTACATATTCCTGATATGGTTCTACTCGCATAAGCTGAAAAAATATCCGGTTATAGGTAACCTTACCGCAGCCTTTCTGGCGGTGTTGCCATTCTTCGGTATATTAATGTATTTCAAAAACTTTTATGAGGTTATATTTGCGCATGCTACCTTTCTTTACCTGCTCATATTAATACGTGAACTTATAAAAGACCTTGAGAATATTCCGGGCGACCTTGCTAATGACTACCGTACCATACCGGTAATGTTTGGCGAAAAAGTTTCTAAATACATTATAACACTGCTTACCTTTTTAACTATTATTCCTGTCTACCTGCTGGTAGATGTATATGATGTCGGCTATATGGATATATACTTTTATGCAGGCATGATAGTCATTATTATCTTCCTGCTTAAATTATGGAGCGCTGCCAGCCAAAAGCAGTATTTGCAGCTCCATAACATTTTAAAAATCCTTATTGTGGCAGGTGTATTCAGCATCGTGCTGATAGAGCCTTCAGTATTAGTGCACGGCAGGAAACTTTTGTCGGTTATTTAATACTATCTTTGCAAAAATAATTTGTAATAATGGAGAATAACAGAGGCAGGGGGAACGCGTCCGGCAGGGGAGGTAATGACAAGAGGAACACAAGAGGCGGTTCCGGCCGGGACGGGCAAAAACCCTCTTACGGAAAACCCGGCAGCTTTGCCGGTAAAAAACCTTATGGCGACAAGCCGTGGCAGCTAAAGAAAGCAGAAGCTAAAAAAGCAAAAGAAGCAGCAAAGCCTGAAAGTGATGAAATAAGGCTGAATAAATATATATCAAATTCGGGGATGTGTTCGCGCAGGGATGCCGATATGTACATACAATCGGGCAATGTAAAGGTGAACGGACAGGTTGTTACCGAAATGGGCTATAAAGTAAAGCTTACCGATAAAGTTGAGTTTGATGGAGCGGTTATAAAGCCGGAAAAGAAAGAATACCTGTTGCTGAACAAGCCCAAGAACTTTACAACCGGCGGCGATGCCGAAAAAGGATTGCGCCATGTATCTGAACTGGTAAAAAATGCAAGTACGGCATCTTTAGAGCCTGTAGGCCGAATGGATAAGAACACTATGGGGCTTTTGCTTTTTACAAACGATAGCGATATGCTGCGCAAGTTTACACAGCCCAACCAGAAGTCGTTTAAAATATACCATGTGTCGCTTGACAAAAACCTTAAGTCTGAAGATTTTGAAAAGATGAGCAAGGGCGTAGAGCTTGACGGGCACAGGCTGTTTATAGATGAAATTAGCTATATAGAGAACAGCCCGAGGACTGAAATAGGCCTTAAGCTGCGCACACCGAACGTAAGGGTAGTACGCTCTATTTTTGAAAGTTTTGGCTATACTGTTGTAAAAGTTGACAGGGTATTTTTTGCAGGGCTTACCAAGAAAAACCTGCCACGGGGCAACTACAGGTTTTTAAACGAACAGGAGATAATTAACCTGAAAAACATATAAAAATAAAAACCCGCGCATGCGGGTTGTTATTTTTATATGATAATCTTACTTTTTAAATTCAGGTTTAGGTGACAGTTTTTCCACAGTATTTAAACCCCGCTTTTCCAGCAATGGTTCTATAGACGGGTCTGCACCTCTAAACTTCCTGTACATAACGGTAGGATCGCCTGTGCCGCCTTTTTCAAGAATCTGGGTGCGGAAAGCATTTGCCTTTTCGGGATTAAATAATGATGTTGATTTAAACGCCTCAAAAGCATCGGTATCTAACACGCCCGACCATATATAACTATAATAGCCTGCAGAGTAACCCCCGCTGAAAATATGGTTGTAATAGGTGCTCCTGTATCTTGGTATTATGGCATTGGTTAGCCCTATTTTATCCATAGCTGCTTTTTCAAACGGTACTACGTTTTGTGTTAGCGGCTCTGTAAGGCTGTGGTAGTTCAGGTCAAGGTAAGAGGCTGCCAGGTATTCTGTGGTAGCAAAACCCTGGTCAAAAGTTGCGGCTTTTTGCAGTTTTGCAATAAGCTCGTCTGGAATGGTTTTGCCGGTTTTATAATGTTTGGCATAGGCCTTCAGTACTTCCGGTTCGGCTGCCCAGTTCTCCATGATTTGAGAAGGTAACTCGACAAAGTCGGTATATACGCTGGTTCCTGAAAGGCTTTCATAATTTACATTACTAAGCAGTCCGTGCAGCGCATGCCCAAACTCATGGAAAAACGTTGTGGTTTCATCAAATGTTAGTAATGACGGTTTGCCAGCGGTAGGCTTAGAAAAATTACACACAATAGAGATAACGGGTGCTACGCGCTCACTATTGGTAATTTTTTGTTTGCGGTAAGAGGTCATCCAGGCACCACCTTTTTTGCTTGCCCTTGGGAAGAAATCCATATACAATATGCCCACATGCCTACCGTCATTTTCTGTTACCTCCCAAACGGTTACATCTTCATGATATTTGGGTACATCTTTAAGTTCTTTAAACTTCAGTCCGTATAATTTATTGGTAACCATAAACACGCCTTCCCTCACATTTTCCAGGCTAAAGTAAGGTTTCAGTTCCTGCTCATCAAGGCTAAACCTTTGCTGCCTTATTTTTTCGGTATAATAACGCCAGTCATAAGGCTGCACTTCATCGTTAATACCATCTTTGCGCATCAGTTCTTTTATATCGGTTTCTTCCTGCTTCGCTTTTGCCAGTGCAGGTTCCCAGAGCTGGTCTAAAAGAGTGTAAACATTTTCGGGTGTTTTAGCCATACGTTCTTCCAGCACATAGGCAGCATGGCTTTCATAGCCCAGCAATTTTGCCCTTTCAGACCTTAGGTTTACCATTTTTACCAAATTGATGCGGTTGTCATAACGGTTACCGTTATTGCCGCGCATCTGGTAGGCATTCCATATCTCTTCTCTTAGCTTGCGGTTATCAGCATACTGTAAAAAGGGCATTACGCTACTGTTGTGCAGGGTAAATACCCACTTACCTTCTTTATCGCGTGCCGTAGCTTCTTCGGCTGCGGCCTGTATCACTTCTTCGGGCAGGCCGGCAAGGTCTTCTTTATCTTTTATTACAAGGGCATATTCGTTGGTTTCTGCCAGAACATTATCGCCAAATTTTAATGACAGTACTGATAGCTCTTCGTTTATTTTCCTGAGCTTTTCTTTTTGCTCTGCGTTTAAGGCTGCACCATTACGCATAAACTCCTTATACTTTTTTTCGAGCAGCTTTGCCTGTTCAGCACTTAGGTCTAATTGCAGTTGCCTGTCCCATATTTGCTGTACACGGGCAAAAAGTTTTTCGTTAAGGTACAGGTTGTCTTTATGCTTTGCCAACTCGGGCGCCATTTCCTGTGCTATGGCCTGCATCTCTTCGTTAGTGTTCGCAGAATTGAGGTTGTAAAAAACAGTTGTTATGTTGTTAAGCAAAGTCCCCGAGTTTTCAAGAGCCACTATAGTGTTAGCAAAATTGGGCTGTTCTTTATTTTCTGCAATAGCTTTAAGCTCTTTGTCGTGCACTTTTATGGCTTCCAGCATGGCAGGCTTGTAGTGCCTATTTTCAATTTGTTCGAATGGAGGTACCTGGTAAGGTGTCTCATAGCTTGCCAGCAGCGGGTTGTATTCCCCGAAGCTTTCGGCTTTGTTCTCTTTATTGCAGGACATGGTTATGCTTCCGGTTATGGTTAGTACAATTAAATATTTATATGGTTTCATCGCATTAAAAAATTACATGAAAGTAAAGTTATCTTAAAAGCGTATATTAAGCAATATTATTATCGGATATAAATTAAAAAACCGGCTTGTGCCGGTTCTTTAGTTATGCGTTTATAGCTTCTACTTTAATTTCGTTGTCATTAAGCATGTCCTTCAGCATGTTCTCTATACCGCTTTTAAGCGTAAAGGTAGAAGAGGGGCATCCGCTGCAGGCTCCCTGAAGTATAACTTTTACGCGCTTATCTTTTTCGTCATACGATTCAAAAGCAATATTGCCGCCATCGCTTGCAACGGCAGGCTTAACATATTCTTCCAGTATATTTATTATGCGCTGAGAAGTTACATCAAGCGAATCAAAATAGGCTTCCTGCTGTTTTTCGCCCTGTGGTGTCTGCTTTATAGCCGACTCATTCAGCACCTCATTTCCTTCTTCAATATATTTTTTAATGAAAGCCCTGATCTCTGCGGTAATTTCATCCCACTCCGTTATGCCGAATTTGGTTACAGAGATGTAGTTCTCGTCTATAAAAACTTCTTTTACAAACGGGAATTTAAAAAGCTCCCTTGCCAGCGGCGATGCTGCTGTTTCGTCTATGTTCTTAAACTCGGCAGGTGTACGGGTAATCAGCTTATTGTAAACAAACTTTATAACCGATGGGTTAGGGGTAGTTTCTACATATATGGTAACCGGCAGTTTTTTCTTTGTTGCGGCATCTGCATCTTCAGTAATAATAGCGCCGCCGTTATTTACAAAGCTTTCTATCTGTTCTGCCACTTCTTCCTGCACATCAGCCCATTCTACGATGGAATACTTTTCTATACCTATAAAATTACCCGAAATATAAACTGTCTTTACAAACGGCAGGTAGAACAATTGCTTTGCCAACGGAGAATTTGTGGTATCATCAATGTTTTTAAATTCATAATTGTTTCCTTTAGCAATAAAGTTGCTAAATTCAAACTTCAGTATAGCAGGGTTTTGCGTAGGCTTTATTGAGATTTTTTCCATGATTTTAAATTTTACACAAAATTAGCATAAAAAAAAATTAATATTCAGGGTAGGGATATTGCGTATTAAGTTGTTATAT
>NZ_JAMWYY010000042.1 GCF_024305175.1 Flavobacterium sp. | reverse complement strand
AATATTTGAACTGCAAACGTAATAAAAAAATGTTAATTTATTTACAAAAAAAATTTGAAACTTGCTTTATATCAGTATAATGTAAATCTATTGCAGGAATTATAAATACAAAATCATATTATAAATTCATAGTGGCAAACGGTTCACAGGCTACATATTTTAATCTTCACGCCTAAATTCCTTAACTTGCATAAGCAATAGCACTTTATTTTTTATGAACGAGATAGAACGTAAATTTTTAGTAAAGAATTCAGGATTTAAAGGATATTCCCACAAGCACGAGCGTATTGCGCAGGGCTACCTGAACAGCCACCCCGGGCGTACTGTGCGCATACGCACCAAAGGCGATAAAGGTTATCTTACCATTAAAGGTAAAAGCAACGAAAGCGGTACTACGCGTATGGAATGGGAAACTGAAATCCCCGTAGCGGAAGCGCACAGCCTGCTTGAGTTGTGTGAAAGCGGCAGCATAGATAAAATAAGGTATGAGGTAAAATCAGGCAGCCACATTTTTGAAGTGGATGAATTTTTTGGTGAAAATGAAGGATTGATCATAGCCGAAGTAGAGCTGCAACACGAAGATGAAATTTTTGAAAAACCCGAATGGCTGGGGAAAGAGGTTACGGGCGATGTACGCTACTATAATGCTTACCTGAGCCGTAACCCCTACAAAACATGGAAGTAAACACTAAGCCTTATGATCTTGTGGTAATTGGCGGCGGCCCCATAGGTATGGCGTGTGCCATAGCAGCGCAACGCAAGGGGCTCAATTACTTACTTATAGAAAAGGGTGCACTGGTTAATAGCCTGTACAACTACCCCTTGTATATGACTTTTTTTTCTACTGCTGAGAGGCTTGAAATAGGGGAGGTGCCTTTTACCTGCATAGCGCCTAAGCCCGGCAGGCAGGAAGCGCTGGAGTATTACCGCAACATACAACGCAAATTTATGCTGAATATCCACTTATATGAAAGGGTGCTAAGCGTGCAAAAGCAGGATAACGGGCAATTTAAGGTTACTTCAGAGAAAGATGTTTATGCCGCTGCAAACGTAGTGATAGCAACAGGTTTTTATGATATACCCATGTACATAAACGTACCGGGCGAAAACCTGCCGAAAGTGCACCATTACTATAAGGAAGCCCACGAATATGCTTTTAAGAAAGTGCTTGTTGTAGGCGCAAACAACTCGGCGGTAGATGCCGCACTGGAGTGCTGGCACAAAGGCGCTGAGGTTACCATGGTTATACGCAAAGGTGAAATAAACGACAGGGTTAAGTACTGGATAAAACCCGACATAGAGAACCGTATTAAAGAAGGAAGCATTAAGGCTTATTTTTATTCTGAAGTGGCGGCCATAAGCGAAAAACAAGTAACGATTACCACACCTGATGGAACTGTTACTGTAGAAAATGATTTTGTACTGGCACTGACCGGCTATCGCCCCGACCTTGATTTCCTGAAAAGCTGCGGTATAGCTATATCAGAAGGGATAAACTGCACGCCGCAGTACAACCCGGAAACAATGGAAACCAATGTAAACGGATTATACCTTGCAGGCGTAGTGTGCGGCGGACTCGAAACCCATAAGTGGTTTATAGAAAACTCGCGTGTGCATGCCCACATGATTATAGATGATATTATGAGCAGGCAAGGGCTAAAACAGCCGTAGCTGCTCTCCTTTGGTGCCGTCAAACAAAGAAGTGGTTAGCTCAGGCAGTTCTTTTCCTGTAAAAAACTTTTGCCGCGCCACCTTAAACGATGTGTGTATCATTTCGGCAATATTGCCTTCACCCTTCCGGCGCTTAAAAAACTGCTTTTCACCCAGCTTCCCCCCGTGCATGCTTTCTATCTGATGCAATACCTTTTCCTGCCGTTCCGGATAATGCTCTGCCAGCCACCCCCTGAAAACGGGTTCAACCGCATCATTTAACCGCACCAGCGTATAACCGAAATCAAGTGCGCCGCGCTCGGCTATTGTTTTTACAATGGGCAATATCTCCATCGTGTTTAGTCCCGGTATCATGGGCGCCACCATAATATGCACAGGTATGCCATTTTGCGAAAGTGTTTCTATTGCCTTTAGCTTGTTAGAGGCAGATGAGGTTCTCGGCTCCAGCCTGCGCCGCAGCTCTTCGTTTATGGTGGGTATGCTTAAAGAAACCGTTACAAGGTTCTTTTTAGCCATTTTTTCCAGGATATCAGTATCACGGGTTACCAATGCATTTTTGGTGAGGATGTGCACGGGGTGCCTGTAGTCCAGAAAAACCTGCAGCAGCTTGCGGGTAATCTGCATCTTGCGCTCTACCGGCTGGTAGCAGTCGGTATTGCCCGAAAGCAATATGGGTTCGGGTTTGTAGCCCCGCTTTTTGAAGAACTGCTCCAGCAGTTCGGGAGCATTTTTTTTGGCGAGTATTACCCTTTCAAAGTCGATGCCTGCGCTGTAGCCCCAGTATTCGTGAGTGGGACGGGCAAAGCAGTAGGCACAGCCATGCTCGCAACCCTGGTAGGGGTTCATAGAATAAGCCATTGAAAGGTCTGGGCTTTTTACAGCGTTTACAATGGTTTTAGTATAAACATCTATAACCTGTGTTTTTGCTATATCTTCTTCATAGTCATCCTGGTAGATGCTTTGTTCATAGCGGTTTTTCTCAAAGTGGTTGTGTATATTGCCTGTTGCGCCCTGTCCTTTAATCTCCTTTTTCATATCCTGACATTTAAGCGCAAGATATAGATATAAGATTATTTTCTAATATTAAATAGTAATATTTTATCAACACAGAAAATGCTGACAAAAAAAGCCTGCCGTAATTCGGGCAGGCTTAATGTATTTATATGTATAGCGTGCGGTTAAGCGTTCATCAGCGACTCTATCTCGTCGGCTTCTATTGGTATGTTTCGCATCAGGTTAAACGGCTCACCGCTTTCCTGTATAACAACGTCATCCTCTACGCGGATACCGAAACCTTCAGCCGGTATATAAATGCCCGGCTCTACGGTAAATACCATATTGGCTTTCATTGGTTCGTGCAGCAGCCCATAGTCGTGCGTGTCGAGCCCCATGTGGTGCGAAGTGCCGTGCATAAAATATTTTTTATAAGCAGGCCAGTCAGGGTTTTCGTTCTGCACATCGGCTTTATCCAATAGTCCAAGCCCCAGCAGTTCAGATGTCATCAGCTTGCCAACCTCTACATGATACTGTTTCCATAGTGTACCCTGCACCAGCATTTTTGTAGCTTCATTCTTAACACGAAGTACAGCGTTATATACTTCTTTCTGGCGTGCGGTGTACCTGCCCGAAACCGGAATGGTACGGCTCATATCGCTGCTGTAATTGGCATATTCCGCGCCAACATCAAACAGTATAAGGTCGCCTTCATTACATTGCTGGTTGTTTTCTATATAATGCAGCACGTTTGCATTTTTGCCCGATGCAATTATAGGAGTATAGGCAAAACCCTTGCTGCGGTTGCGGATGAACTCGTGTATAAATTCGGCCTCAATTTCATATTCCATAACACCCGGCTTTGTGAACTGCAACACCCTGCGGAAACCTTTCTCGGTAATGTCGCACGCCTTCTGTATCAGGTCAAGCTCCTCACTTTCTTTAATACTGCGGATGCGTTGCAGTATCGGGTTGCTCTTGGCAACGTTATGTGCAGGATATTTTTCTTTCCACCATTTTATAAAACGCGCTTCGCGGGTTTCGGTCTCCACTGCCGAACGGTAATGCTCATTCGTATTAACATACATGGTTTCGCAATAGGTCATGATCTCGAAAAGCACTTTCTCGAAATCCTTTAGCCAGTGAACCGTTTTAATGCCCGAAACTTCAAAAGCCCTGTCTTTGGTCAGCTTTTCGCCTTCCCAAACGGCAATATGCTCGTTTGTTTCGCGAAGGAAAAGCATTTCACGCTGGTGCTCATAAGGCGCATCGGGGCATAAAAGCAATATGCTTTCTTCCTGGTCTACGCCGCTAAGGTAAAATATATCGCGATGCTGCTGAAACGGCATGGTACTGTCGGCACTAATGGGGTAAATATCGTTAGAGTTAAATACCGCCACGCTTTTCGGCTTCATCTCTGCCATGAACTTTTTACGGTTCTTAATAAAAAGGTTGCGGTCTATCTGGTGGTATTTCATATTAAAGCATTTTTAATGATTCTCAAAATTAGTGAGAATTTTATGAACAGGTTAATAAAAGACAATTAGATTTCTATATTTGATAAATGGAAAATGATATTGTCAGGATATTTAGCCGACTGCATGACGGGGGGATTGAAGCGTGGAGCTTTGATGACAACATACTTAAATTGCAGGTTAGTTGTCTTTACCTGGCAGAAATGATAAATCCTGAATTTGAATTTTTTTACATTGAAATACCTGCTGTAGAAAGTTTGTCTTTAACCTGTCATCTTAAAGACGAAGAAAGTTGTGTTTTAACTTCGCCGGACGAGATTTTCTCAGGGGAACTCGAAATTATTTCGGCTGAAAGCTTCGATGATAAGACAGTCATACATTTATATCAAGGTGATGTTTCGGCAAAATATATTGTAGCTGAACTCCACTTAAAAGCATCAGAAATTCACATCTATCAACATGAAAAAAGTGAAATTAACGTTGACTTTTTATCTAAAATATCAGATGATTATTGGACTAATTTCGGCAAATAACTGCGTTGATCCGCAAGCAATTATTGCCAAATGTAACTAAGCTACTCTACCCATTTATAATACCGTGCCCCAATAAGGTTAGGCTTTTCAGTTTCAATATTATCTAATGCCCACTCGCCTGAAGGTACTGATATGCTTTCCTGCTGTTCTCGTTTGTGAAGTTTAAGATAAGTTTCAAAATCTATTTCATGGTTTTGTGTCAGCGTTTCAAAAAGTTGTACAGGCTTTAGGGCTTCCTGCCAGCCGTGTTGTATGGTGCCCTCAAATACTTTCGACTTAGAGCCGCTGCCGTAGGCAAGAAAGCCTGTTTTTTTCCCTGTAAGACTGCTGCCTTTTTCTATATGTATGCATAAGGTACTCAATAGCCCCATAAAAACAGAGCCGGTATAAAGGTTGCCTATTAAAGAAGATGCAGTTTCGGCAGGTGCCAGCTTTTGGCTTACAAACTCAAGGTAGGCCGCACTTTTGCTTATTTCCTTTATTTTCATGGTTGCTTCCGCTTCTGTTTCGTTGCCTGCAATTAATGGTGGCTGTGCATCTTCAACAAAAATTTCGGCAAACATCCTGCGCCCCTGGTAGGCATAGGGCAGGTGCATGATGATGTTTTCCCAGCGGTTGTATAATGGTTCGCTTACTCCTGCCATTTCCTTAAAGCGGAAGTAAGCCTGTTTTGTGCGGTTAGTGTAGCACTGGTTACTGTACTGTCCGTCGAAAACGGGTTGCGGCTTATGGATTTCTATTACATTTTCGAGATTGCCCAACCACGGTTCGTTGTTTTCATTGCCAGTAATATCTTTTTTGCTGAGTGTGCGGGCAGGCTTAAAAAAATCGAAAACCCCTTCGGTGCTTACAGCCCAATTATTCCCTATAGCTATAATTCGTGGGTTGGCACATATAAGCATGGCAAGCGCGCCTGCTCCCTGCGTATATTCGCCGGTACTCTCTAAATCATATTTTGCAATATCGGTAGTTACCACAACTGCTTTTTTATCCGGGTTAAGCCTAACAAAATCAATACAATTTTGCAGTGCATCCACACCGCCTATGCAGGCAAAGGTAAAATCGGTAACATCGCAATTGCTGAAGCTGCCCGCGCCATGCAGTTGCTCCATAAGGGCAACAAGGTAAGAGCCTATTGGTTTGGCGCTGTCAATAGCACTTTCGGTACCCACATATATCCGGGCTATTTCGGCAGGATTAAGGTTTTGCTGATTTATCAGCCTGGTTAAAGCATTAGCTGCAAAAACTACCGCGTCCTGGTGGGTGTCGGGCAGGGTCATTTTTAGCAGTCCCAGCCCTTTCTCCAGCTTGTCGGGGTCTATAGTGCGGGCCTGGGCCAGTGTTTTTATAGGCAGGCAAAGTTTGGCAATATCAAAGGCAATAGCATCTATTCCGGTGTTCATATAATGTTATTTGAAAGGTAAAATTACTTACTGTTACCAATATAACCACCATAAAAAATAAGCATGCTATTACTTTTGCCAATATCAAAAAAACAGGCGGTTAAATTTTGCATTTCCGCAATTAGTGTCTCCTCTTTAATGCGTAAATTAGCAGTCTAATCTTACGTAGACATAATGAAAATACTCTATACCCTTGCCACTTTGTTACTCTTTAGCTTTGCAGGTGCACAGGATAAGCAGCCTTACCAGTTGTATAACGCCAAAGGCAAAAAAACTACCTATAAAAAACTGCTTGAAACCGCCGAAGCGGCCGATGTGGTGCTTTTTGGCGAGCACCATGATGATGCGCTTATCCACTGGCTGGAGCTTGAATTTGCCAAAGACCTTTCTGAAAAGAAGAAACTGGTTATGGGTGCCGAAATGATTGAAGCCGATAACCAGGATGAACTTGACAGTTACATTAACGGTACCATTAACCAAAAGGCTTTTGATACGCTTGCGCGTTTGTGGAACAATCATAAAACCGACTACAAGCCTTTGGTAGATTTTGCTAAAAGCAAGAATATAAAGTTTATTGCAACCAACGTGCCGCGCCGGTATGCAAGCATGGTGTATAAAAAAGGTTTTGGTGCGCTCGACTCATTACCTGCAGCCGAAAAAGTATGGATTGCCCCGTTGCCTATTGCTTATGATGCAACCCTGCCCGGCTATGTAAAAATGCTGGAGATGATGGGCGGCCACGGCGGCGACAACCTGCCGAAAGCACAGGCTGTTAAAGATGCTACCATGGCTCATTTTATTGCCAAAAACCTTGAGAAGGGCAGTGTGTTTATACACTACAACGGTACTTACCACAGCGATAATTATGAAGGCATAAACTGGTACCTGAAACGCGAAAAGCCACAGGTAAAGATTATCACTATTGCGGCGGTAACCCAGTCGGATATAGCGAACCTTGAGCAGGAACATCTTAATAAAGCCGATTTTATACTGGTTGTGGATGAGGATATGACAAAGACATATTAACGACATCAATCTAAAATCATAATACTATGGAATACAGAAAAATTGGAGCCTCTGAATTGCAGCTTTCTGCCATCACCTTTGGCGCCTGGGCAGCAGGCGGCTGGATGTGGGGCGGAACCGAACGTAAAGATGCCATTGATGCCATCCGTAAATCGTATGATGAGGGTGTAACTTCTATTGATACAGCACCTATTTACGGGCAGGGCGACAGTGAGGAGATAGTAGCCGAGGCCATACAGGGCATAGGGCGCGATAATGTACAGATACTTACTAAGTTTGGAATGCGTTGGGATTTGGCAAAGGGCGATTTTGCCATGAAAAGCAAAAATAACCACGGGCAGGACATCGATATTTACAAGTATGCCGGAAAGGAAAGTATCATAAAAGAATGCGAAGACAGCCTCCGCCGCCTTAAAACAGATTATATAGACCTGTATCAGATTCACTGGCCTGAGAGCACCACACCCATACAGGAAAGCATGGAAGCGGTTGTGCAGCTTATACAGCAGGGCAAGGTGCGCTATACAGGTGTGTGCAACTACAGCGCCGGGCAGTTAGAGGAAGCATCTAAGTATGCAGATGTAGTTTCTGACCAGGTGCCTTACAGCATGGTAAAACGTGGCATTGAGAAAGAACTTGTGCCGTTTTGTATAGAAAACAATAAAGCGATAATTGCCTATAGCCCGCTGGAGCGCGGCCTGCTTACCGGCAAAATGAAGCCCGGTCACAAATTTGCCGAAGGCGACCACAGGGCTAATATTTATTTTTACAGCGACGAAAACCTGAAAAGGGTGGATGCATTTCTTGATAAAATAAAGCCGCTTGCTGAAGAAAAGAATGCTGCTATAGCACAACTGGTGCTTCGTTGGACAATAGACCAGCCGGGCATAACTATTGCGCTTGCTGGAGCACGTAATGCAGAGCAGTCGGTGCAAAATGCCAAAGCGGTAAACATAAAGCTCGCTGCTGATGAGCTTGACTTTATTACTGCCGAGCTTAACAAGCTGGAGCTGGTAAAATAACCGCAACAGCTCAGATATAAAAACACCCGCACTACAGTGCGGGTGTTTTTATATTTAAGTAACAGGATTATATCTCGTTAAGCATTTTAGATATTTCATCCAGTTTTGGCGTAAGTATAATTTCTATCCTCCTGTTTTTAGACCTGCCTTCGGCAGTATCGTTGCCGGCAATAGGGGCGAATTCGCCACGCCCGGCAGCAGTAAGGTTTTTAGGGTCAACACCCTTGTTTTCTTTAATAATGGTAACTATGGCAGTGGCACGCTTGGTAGATAAATCCCAGTTATCGGTTATCTGCCCGCCCCCGTTATAAGGTACGTTATCAGTATGCCCTTCTATCAGTACGGCAATTTCCGGGTTTTCGGCAAGTACCTTTGCCACTTCGGTTACCGCCCTGCGGCCTTCTTTACCCACCGTCCAGCTACCGGAATCAAATAAAAGCTTGTTTTCCATACTCACGTACACCTTACCGTTCTTCTGCTCTACAGTAAGCCCTTTGCCTTCAAAGCTGTTAAGTGCTTTGCTCAGGGTTTCTTTCAGGCGCTTAAGGCTTGCGTCCTGTGCAGCTATCATGCCTTCCAGTTCATCAACACGCTGCGAGCGGTCCTGTAGTTCGCTTTTTAACTTGTTAAGCCTTTCCTGCTCGGCTGCAAGTGCTTTCTCTTTAGCCTCAAGCTGAGCAAGCAGCTCGCGGTTCTTTTTCATGTTACTGTCCAGTGCATCGCTGCTGTTTCTTTCAAGCGCAGCATAAGATGTTTTTAGCGTGTTAAGGCTGTTTTGTGAGGCAGCATAGTCAGCCGCCAGCTTGTCGCGTTCAGCCTTTAGCTTGTCAAGCTGTGCCTGCAGGTCTTTGCTTTTCAGGTCGAGCTGGTTCCTTTCTTTTTCTAACGATGTGTTCTGGTCGGCAAGCTCGCGGTTTTCCTTTTTAAGGTCGGCATACTTATTTTCAAGGTCTTTGTAAACCTTAGACGATACACACGAAGTGGTAAGCGCCAGCGCCAGTAGCCCGGCAGAAATTCTCTTGATCATCATTTTTGTGTTTTATCGGTTCATTCTTATTCAAACTCAATCAGTATGGGGCAATGGTCGCTGTGCCTTGCCTCCGGTAATATTACCGCCCTTGTAAGCCTTTCGCGCATTGGCTCTGTAGCCAGGCAGTAATCTATACGCCAGCCTTTGTTATTGTTGCGGGCATTGGCGCGGTAACTCCACCAGCTATAATGGTGCGGGTCTTTGTTAAAATGGCGGAAGCTGTCAACAAAACCATTGTTTATAAACTTATCAAGCCATGCACGCTCTTCGGGCAAAAAGCCCGATACCTTAGCGTTACGTACAGGGTCATGTATATCTATGGCCTGGTGGCAGATATTATAATCGCCGCAAATGATAAGGTTAGGTATTTCCTGCTTCAGCCTGTTTATATAATCGTAAAAATCGTCCATATATTGGAACTTGTGCCCTAATCTGTCAATATTTGTTCCTGAAGGCAGGTAAAGGCTCATTACAGAAAAGGTTTCAAAGTCCACACGCAGGTTGCGGCCTTCGGCATCCATATAGTCTATACCTGTGCCATAAACCACATTCAGGGGTTTGTGCTTAGAGAATATAGCTACACCGCTGTATCCTTTTTTTTGTGCCGAAAACCAATAGTGGTAGGGGTAACCCGATTCTTCTATCATGTTTACCGCTACCTGGTCTATATTTGCCTTAATTTCCTGCAGGCATATTATATCAGGGTTTGCCTGTGCGAGCCACTCTAAAAAACCTTTATTCATGGCTGCCCGTATGCCGTTTACGTTATATGATATTATCCTCATAAGTGCTATTGTGGTTTCAAAAGTAGCCAAAAAAGTAAAGAAATTAAATTGCTGCTGCATTATTTGGTTATAACATGCTTAATGGCAGTAAAATAAGCAGGCAAATATTTAAAGCGTTAAAAAAAATATTCCATTTTAACGTTTGCTCATAATTGCTATCTTTGTTTTTTGCCCGTAACACACCCAATGCAGATGAGCTTAGTTACCGCTAAAGAAGTTGCAAAAGCAATAAAAACCGATAAGTATGGCTTTTTAGGTACTTTTTCAGGCTGGTTACTGATGAAAGTTTTAAAGATATCCACACTAAACAAGATATACGATAAATACAAACATCTTTCGGATGTAGAGTTCCTGAACGCCATTCTTGATGAATTCCAGATAAAATTTGAAGTTCCTGAAGAAGACTTTAAACGCCTCCCGAAAGACGGAGCCTATATTACCGTATCCAATCACCCGCTTGGAGGTATAGACGGTATCCTGCTTTTAAAGCTGATGCTGGACCGCAGGCCCGACTTTAAGATAATAGCCAATTTTTTATTGCACCGCATAGAGCCGTTAAAGCCCTATGTAATGCCTGTTAACCCATTTGAAGGGCATAAAGACGCAAAATCGAGCGTGGCGGGTATAAAAGATGCCCTGCGCCACCTTAGCGAAAATAAGCCTTTGGGTATTTTTCCTGCCGGTGAGGTTTCTACTTATCGCGACGGTAAGCTGGTGGTTGACAAGCAGTGGGAAGAAGGTGCCATTAAACTGATAAAAAAGGCAAACGTGCCTGTTGTGCCGATATACTTTCATGCCAAGAACAGCAGCCTGTTCTATATGCTTTCGCGCATGAGCGATACCCTGCGCACGGCAAAGCTGCCAAGCGAACTGCTTACCCAAAAAGACAGGGTTATAAAAGTGCGTATAGGTAAGCCAATATCAGTTGCAGAGCAAAACGAGCATGAAACAATGGAGGCATATTCGGAATTTTTAAGACGTAAGACTTATATGCTGGCTAACCCTTTTGAGAAAGGTACTAAGCTGATAGATACCAGCAACCTTACCCTTAAACTGCCCAGAAGCCCCAAAAACCCCAAACAAATTGCCAAGCCTGCCAACCACGAACAGATAATAGAAGAGGTTGATGCTTTAAGAAATGGCGATTACCGCCTGCTGCAAAGTAAAAACTATGAAGTGTTTTTTGTGCAGGCCGATAAAATACCGAATATTTTACACGAAATAGGCCGCCTGCGCGAAATAACTTTCCGTGCGGTGGGGGAGGGCACGAACGAATCGCTCGACCTGGATAAATACGACCAGTATTACCACCATATGTTTTTGTGGGATGATGAAGCCAAGCAGATAGCCGGCGCCTACCGTATGGGGCTCGGTAACGATATTTATAAGAAGTATGGCATAGACGGGTTTTACCTGCACGAGCTCTTCCGTTTTGAGCCTGAGCTTTATGATATGATGTCGAAGTCCATAGAAATGGGGCGTGCCTTTATTATTGCCGATTACCAGCAGAAGCCAATGCCGCTTTTCCTGCTGTGGAAAGGCATTGTGCATACCACCTTGCGTTACCCTGAACATAAGTTTCTTATTGGCGGGGTGAGTATCAGCAACCAGTTTTCTGATTTCTCTAAGTCGCTGATGATCGAATTCATGAAATCGCATTACTACGACCCGTATATTGCACAGTATGTGCATCCTAAAAAGGAATATAAGGTTAAGCTTAAAGATGCTGATAAAGACTTTGTTTTCAATGAAACGGAATCAGATCTTAATAAATTTGACAAAATAATAGAAGAGGTAGAGCCGGGCAACCTGCGCCTGCCGGTGCTTATTAAGAAATATATTAAGCAGAATGCACGTGTTATTGCATTTAATGTGGACCCGCTTTTCAACAATTCGGTTGACGGGCTGATGTACATACGCATTGCCGACCTGCCCGAAAGTACTGTTAAACCTGTAATGGAAGAGTTTCAGGCAGAGCTGGAGCGCAAGCTGGAAAAAGGAATCATTAAGAAGTAGCTTCTTTTATAAGAAAGCTTCATCAATGGGCTCCCATAATTCTATTTTATTGCCTTCCGGGTCTAGTATCCAGCCAAATTTTCCGTAGTTGTAACTTTCAGGTTCGCCAACAATAGTTACACCTTCTTGTTGCAACTTTTCTAAAAGCGCATCAAGGTTATGTACCCTGAAGTTTTGCATATACTGCTTCTGCGAAGGTTCAAAATATTTGGTATCGGCGGCAAAAGGCGACCATTGGGTGCTTGCTTTTTTGCCGTTTTCATCAATCCACCAAAAAGTGCAGCCGTAGTTATCGGTGTTAAGCCCTAAATATTTATTATACCACTCTTTAAGCGCTGCCGGGTTTTCTGATTTAAAGAAGAATCCGCCTATGCCGGTAACCTTTTTCTCTTCTTCTGTAACTTTCGGTTCGTCAGAATAAACAGCTTTAATTTTATCTGCTATAACCTGTGCCAGTTTTTTATGGCTTTCAAACGTCCAGCCCGCAATGTGGGGCGACAGCAGTACATTCTCCGCAGTTAAAAGATACTGAAACTCCGCAGGGATATCGCCATCAGTGAATAGGTGTTCAAAAGAAGATTTTTCATACTCCAGCACATCAAGTGCTGCCCCCAGTATTTTACCAGACTGTAACGCTTCGGCAAGGTCTTTTGTTACAACGCTTTTGCCACGTGCGGTATTGATAAACCAAAAAGGCTTGGAGAATGCATTTATAAAGTCAGCATCAACCATTTTGTTAGTTTCGGGTGTCCAGGGGGTGTGCAGGCTCAGCACATCAGCGCGCTGTTGCAGTTCTTCCAGCGTTACCTGCCGGGCATTGGCATCACCTACGCGTGGCGTTATATCATAACAAAGTACTTCAGCATCAAAGCTACGCAGCTTTTTAGCAAAAGATTTGCCCATATTACCATAACCTATTATACCCACCGTTTTTCCTTCAAGCTCATGCCCACGGTTGGCTTCGCGGTTCCAGTGTCCCTCGCGCACCTGCCTGTCGGCCCTGTTGAGGTTGTTAAAAAGCGACAGCAGCATGCCCAGTGCCTGCTCGCCAACCGCATTGCGGTTCCCTTCGGGTGCGGCGATAAGGTGTATCCCTTTTTGAGTTGCATAATCGCAGTCTATGCTCTCCAGCCCGGCGCCAACACGTGCAATAAATTGCAGGTTTATGGCCTTGTCAAGAAAAGCCTTGTCTATATCAAACCTGCTGCGTATAACAATGCCGTTATACCCGGCTATTTTAGCTTCAATTTGTTCTTTAGATGCCGTGTAATCAGCTTCGTTAATAAATCCGGCCTCTTCAAGCTGTTGCCATAACACAGGGTGGTTACTGTCTATGTGAAGTATTTTTATGCTTTCAGGTAGTGTGTTCATGATTGAGTGTATTGCAATGCAAAGTTAGATAACTATACTATAAGTTAAAATTATTAGTTTTATAATAACCAACCGACTGAAGCATGCGATATATTGTACTACTGGCTTTTTATTGCTTTACCTGTGGGACGCAGGAAATTAAAGACAATACAAAAGTAATTGCCTATACTCTTGGAGTAATGCCCATAACCGGCTCCTGCCATATAGGCGATTATTTTAAGGATATTTCTGCTGTTGGAACTACCATACAGGCAACAGTAAGCTATGATGCCAACCTTGCCCGAAACCTTATAAAGCTAAAACGTGAAGCTAAAAACAACTGGCCATCAGAGGAATGCAATTGCAAAGGCCAGCAATATACAAAAGCTGAAATTATACCGAATGCGTATGTAGTGCAGTTAAACGGCTACAGAGACACTATTTATACCACTAAAGATAACTGTGCTGTTTATATACCTGAAACCGGTCAAAAATACTTTGATGGTGAAAGCAGGCTGCTCAATGAATTAGAGAGGGGGTTCCCGGAGTTTTTAAGCCGTGATTTTGAAAAAGAAATAAACGAGCGCGTTTATGACTCCGTTAGCGTTAATGCTGTAAAAATTGATAAAAAGAAACTTTTTAATAAAACCCGCAGGAGTTTTGAAAAGGATATAGCGCCTTTCCAGATGGTTCGGACAGACTCAGTTTACGCTAAAACTGTCTTTGTAAGACAGGTATTCTGGCTTGACAACATAGAAGTTATTTTTAGTGATAAAGGGCAGGTGCAGGATGTCAATGTTCACCACCCGAAAGGCGGGGGCAATACAGCTTTTGTTTTTACGCTTGATGGTTTTACAATTGGCGACAGCGAAGATCTGTTGCTGCATAAATATACCTGTTCCACTATTTTCAGGAACTGGGGCGCATCTTTAAAAGACTCTGAAGAGGGTTATTATTACCAGGTATCGTTTACAGGAGCAAAAGGCTTTGCTTTTTTCCATATTTGGGAAAAGAGAGTATATGCTATTGAGGTAACTTTTTTTAAGTAGCTAAAACCCAAGTATTGCTTTTGCAATAGAAAAATAAATCAGGATACCGCAAATATCATTACTGGTAGTGATGAAAGGGCCTGTTGCAAGGGCAGGGTCTATGCCTATTTTATTCAGTAAAATAGGGACGAAGGTGCCGATTAGCGATGCAATAACAATTACAGAAATAAGAGAAATACTTACTGTAAGGCCAAGGTCATAAGTAACACCTAATAAAAAGTGGCTGCCCAATATTAGTATTACTGCTAGTATAGAACTGTTAAGCAGGCTTAAACCAACCTCTTTAATAAGCCTTCTCCATAAAGAGCCGCTAATGGTATTGTTTGCCAGACCCTGTACTATAATAGCTGACGACTGCACACCTACATTTCCTGCCATTGCAGCTATTAATGGCGTAAAATAAAAAAGTTCCTTGTTGGTTTCCATGGCTGCTTCAAAAAAGCCTAAAACCTTAACGGTAACAAAGCCGCCCAAAAGCGCCAGCACAAGCCACGGAAGGCGTGCACGCGTAAGCTCCAGAATGCTGTCATCCGCCTCAACGTCCTGAGAGATACCTGCAGCCAACTGGTAATCCTTGTCGGCTTCTTCCTTAATTACGTCTACAATATCGTCAATGGTAATACGGCCTACCAGCCTGCCCAGTTCATCTATAACCGGTATTGCCTCAAGGTCATATCGCTGCATGATACGGGCAACCTCTACATCGGGGGTATTTACCTTAACAAAATCTACCTTACGGATATACACTTCGCTAATAGGCGTTTTGGTAGAGGTGGTAAGCAGATCTTTTAAAGAAAGACGTCCTTTAAGGCGATTCTCATCATCTACCACATATATAGAGTGTACACGCTGCACGTTTACAGCCTGTTCGCGCATTTCTTTTACACAGGTAAGCACATTCCAGTTCTCGTTAACCTTAACAAGCTCTTTACCCATCAAACCACCTGCGGTATCTTCATCATAGCGCAACAGGTCAACAATATCTTTGGCGTGCTCAACATCCTGGATCTCGCTGATTACCTCTTCCTTCATTTCTGCCGGAAGCTCAGCAATAATGTCGGCGGCATCATCCGTACTCAGCTCGTCAAGCTCTTCCGCAATTTCTTTCGGCGAAAGTTCGCGGAGGATTTTTTCCCGCACCTCTTCATCAAGCTCAAGCAGGATTTCCGCCGTTTTTTCGCTGTCGAGAATATGGAATATATAGATGGCATCAGAGTCGTCAAGCTCACCCATAATCTCTGCAATATCGGCATAGTGCATCTCCATGAGAAGGTCATGTAGCTCCTTCTCATTATTTTCACTTATTAATTGCTCTATCTGGGTAATGAGTTCCCTGCTGATCTTAAACTCCATTGGCGGCTATTTTTTGTGTTAGCGCAATAAAATCTTCTGTTGAAAGCTGTTCCGGCCGGAGGTCAAAGATACTATCTTCCTTTAAATTATCAGAGAGGTTAAATGTTTTTAAACTGTTACGTAACGTTTTCCTGCGTTGGTTAAAAGCAGTTTTAACCACGGTAAAAAATAATCTTTCATCGCAGGGCAGGATAAAGTTTTCTTTGCGGCGCAGGCGCAGCACGCCTGATTTTACCTTTGGTGGCGGGTCAAAAACGTGTTCCGGTACTGTAAAGAGATATTCGGCATCATAAAAAGCCTGCACCAGCACCGATAGTATGCCATAGGTTTTGCTGCCTTTTTTCTCGCAGATGCGCTCTGCCACTTCTTTCTGGAACATACCTGCAAATTCAGGTATGCGGTGACGCACTTCGAGCACCCTGAAAACAATTTGTGTTGAAATGTTATAGGGAAAATTACCGGCTATGGCAAGCTGCTCTTCGCCGAAGGATTTACGCAGGTCATATTTCAGGAAATCTTCAGAAAGTATCCTTCCGTTCAGTTTCAGGTAGTGGGCACTAAGGTATTCAACCGACTCTGTATCTATCTCTATAACCCATGTTTCAACAGGTTTTTCAAGCAGGTACTTGGTTAGTACCCCCATGCCGGGGCCTATTTCAAGCACAGTTCCGTAGCCCTGTAGTGTTAGGGTGTCGGCAATGTCTTTTGCTATGTTTTCGTCCTTAAGGAAATGCTGCCCAAGGTGTTTTTTGGCCTTTACTCTATCCATTTTATATATGTGTAAGCCCGCAGCAATACAGGCTCCGGGCAGCAGGGTATAATTATACCGATTTAAATTCTTTTAACAGCTCCAGCTCTGTACGGAAAGCCAGCATTTTATCGCCAAAAAGCCTGTGGCCTTCTTCGCGCAGGCGGGGCGCATCTTCATTATAATAAGCTTCCAGCTTTTCTTTACTCTCTGCAAAATATTGTACAGAATAGGTTGTGCCGCCTGTTTCTTCCACCACCAGCACCTTAACCATTTTGGCTTTCAGGAATTTACCTGTTTCCATAACATCGGGTATGTGGGTATCCATCATCCAGGCCAGCCATTGCTCGTGTATGCTGTCGTCTATATTTAAAGTTACGTTGTAAATTATCATAGTTATGTTTTTAGTGTGTGGTCTTGTTAACTCGTCATATCGCCCCTTAGCTGCCTGAACTCCCTCCTGGCCTCTACAAAGTAAATGCTGTCTTCGTGCTCAAACAGTACTTTTTCATACAGCGGCTTTGCCTTTTCAGGATCCTGCAGGCGCTTGTTGTATATCTCTGCCGAGAAAAACAGTGCCTCATCTATATAGATACCTTCGGCATAATTATCAATTATTTCTTTGTAGTACTGCAGGGCAAGGTCATACTGCCCGCTTTGCTCGTAGAGCTTCCCTAAACGCAGGCGGGTAATATCCTGTATGCTCTCGGTTTTATCAGTAGCGATAATGTTTTTAAATTCGTTAAGTGCTTCCTGTTTTTTATTGCGGTACAGCATAAAATCGGCCCGGGCAAACTTTTTAAGCGCGGTCTGGGTGCTGTCTTCAACCGTGTTATCGGTAATCAGCAGGAAAAGTTCCAGTGCATCATTGGCAATAAGTTGCGATGATGATGATTTTAAAACCTTGAGCTGCTTTTGCGCCCAGTCAAAATCGCCTTTAAAATAGCTGCTTCGTGCTACCTTCAGGCTCGCCTCGTGCCCTATAGGGTCATTTTTAAGGTCTTCCTCAATCTGGGCATAGTAAATAATGGCCTGGTTAAACTTCTCGTCGAGCAACAGAATATCCGAGAGCTTCATTTTAACCTCTGCCGACTGGTATTTGTTAAGCTGTAGCTTTAGCGCAGTATTAAGTGTGGTAATGCCGGCCTGAGTATCTTTAAGATGGAAAGCCTCAAAATCAGCTTTTAATATTTGCAGGTCGAGCGAGTATGGCGTAATCCCGAATTGTGCCAGCAAAGCATCTATGCGCTGCTTTATGGCTGCATAATCTTTTTCCTGAGCTTTTGCAATATCCATTTTAAGGATGTAAGCATTGGCATCCATAAGCGTTGCAGGGTCCTGTGTATTTTCTAAAATAAAGCCCAGTATTTCTCTTGCGGTTTCCTCTTCGTTCTCTTCTACGGCAAGGCGGGCAAGGCTGATGATATTGATAAAACTATCGGGGTCGCGCTTGTATATCGCTTTTTCCTGTATAAAGGCTTTACCATAATCGCGCTGCTGCACAAAATACCAGCTTAAAAACTCGTTCCAGAATAAATCCTGTGTTTTTTGCGTGTTCAGTAATAGCTGCTTGCGCAGGGCATCGTTAAAACTTTCGGGCGATTCCTCATTCATAAACCTTGCCAGCTGGTTTTGCACCACAGGCAGGTTTTGCGGGTTGTTGTAGGCATAATTCAGCAGGCTTTCAATCATTAGTTCCATATTACCGAGCTGCCCCTGCAATAGTGCAATCTGGTAATCAAAATTCATGTTGGGGTTGCCCTGCTTTGCAACTTCATAGGCTTTTAAAGCCTGTTCTGCCAGTACTTTTTTCTCAAAAGTGTTGGCTACGGTATATACAAAAGAGGGGTTTTGCCTCACAGCGTCTATAGCCTGCTCATAATACTTATTGGCTTCTGCCATGTTTTGCTGCAGCTGGTAGTTGTAGCCAAGCTCTACCAGTAAAAGGGGTTGCCCTGTTGAGTCGGCTTTGTCTTTTAGCAGTTTTTCGGCCTTCGCATATTGCTGAAGCTGCTGGTAACAGGCGGCCATGCGCTGCGAAAAAAAGATATTGCCGGGCTGCTTGTCGTTCAGGCTTTCATATATAACAAGCGCCTTTTCAAACTCGCCCTTCTCAAAATAATTATTGGCCAGTTGCTCGTTTTGTGCAAACAGGGCAACTGACCAGATAAATGCTATTATGGTAAATATTTTTTTCATCCTGAAATTCTGCTAACGCGGATGACACACTAAGGCGGTTTACCACGGATTGAATGTATTGTAACTGTAAGGCTTAAACGCTGATTTGCAATTTTTAGCACAGGGTGCCTTAAACAAATTTACTAATTTATAATATCAAATCCGGTGTATGGGCGCAAAACTTCCGGTATCACGATACCATCCGGTGTCTGGTAGTTTTCCAGTATGCCGGCAAGAACGCGCGGCAGCGCAAGAGAACTTCCGTTTAGCGTGTGCGCCAGGTGGTTCTTGTTATCCCTGTCGCGGTAGCGCAACTTAAGCCTGTTGCTCTGGAAGGTTTCAAAATTTGACACCGAGCTTATTTCCAGCCAGCGGTCCTGCGCGGTAGAGAATACCTCAAAATCATAAGTAAGCGCCGATGCAAAGCCCATATCGCCACCGCAAAGGCGCAATATCCTGTAAGGCAGCTTTAATTCTTTAAGCAGCAATTTTACATGCTCTACCATGCCATCAAGCGCGGCATAGCTGGCTTCGGGTTTCTCGATGCGCACAATCTCCACTTTATCAAACTGGTGAAGGCGGTTTAGCCCACGCACATGAGAACCATAAGAACCCGCCTCACGGCGAAAGCATGGCGTGTAACCCGTGCACAGCACAGGCAGGTCTTTCTCCTCAATAATCACATCGCGAAACATATTGGTTACCGGTACTTCTGCGGTAGGTATCAGGTACAGGTCATCTACCCCAACATGATACATTTGCCCTTCTTTATCGGGTAGCTGCCCGGTTCCGTAGCCTGATGCCTCATTAACAAGGTGCGGCACTTGGTATTCTTTATAGCCTGCTTCGGTATTCTTATCTAAAAAATAAGAAATAAGCGCACGTTGCAGCCTTGCTCCTTTTCCTTTATATACCGGAAAGCCTGCGCCTGTTATCTTGTTGCCAAGTTCAAAATCGATAATATCATATTTTTTGGCAAGCTCCCAGTGCGGCATAGCACCTTCAAAAAGTGCGGGTATATCGCCTTCGCGGTGCACCTCTTCGTTATCATCTGCACTTTTACCCTGTGGCACAATGTCGGCAGGGGTATTGGGCAACTTGTATAATGCCTGCGTAAGCTCTTCGGTAACGGTATTAAGTACCTCTGTTAACTCTTTGCTTTTTTCTTTATACTGTGTGGTTTTTTCGCGGAGGATAACAGCCTTAGCCTTTTCTCCGGCTTTCATAAGTTCACCAATGTCTTTAGACAGTTTGTTGGATTCCGATAAAACAGTGTCAAGCTCTACCTGGGTACTCCTGCGTTTCTCGTCAAGTGCAATTACCTCGTCAACAAGCGTTGCGGCATCCATATTGCGTTTTGCCAGCGCCTGTATTACTTTTTCTCTGTTTTCTCTTATAAATACTGTCTGTAACATGGTTTATGGTATTTTATGAAGTCAGCAAATTTAAGGATTTGTTTTAATTATTCCCTGCCCTGCTATTAAACTTTCAGTTGTTTTGCAACCCAAAGCCTTTATCTATATTTATAAAATAATTCGCTATTTTTGAACAAATTACAATTGAATGAGAAAAATTACTTTTATAGGATGCCTGCTGCTTGGCATGTTGCCCGTTTTAGCACAGCAGGGTGAAGATACTTTTGGCAGCCTTGTGGAAGCCGAGATGAAATCGGCATGGCAGATAAGCAATTTTTCAGCCAACCAAAATACCGCCAACTATGATGTGCTCTCGCACGTATTGGAGTTTAATGTAGATCCTGCCGAATATTATATAGAAGGTACTGTAACCACTACCTTCAGGGCAAAGACATTCATGACCAGCATAACGTTCGACCTTACACAGCAGTTGAGCGTGAATTCTGTAATCATAAATGGCGATATTGTTTTATTTACACAGAATGCTGATGAGCTGATAATTTCTTTGGGTTCGGGTATTGATGAAAATACGGTTGTAACGGTTATTGTAGATTATGAAGGCGAACCGGGCTTTAGCGAGGGCGCTTTTACTATAGATACGCATAATGGCGTCCCGGAACTGTGGACACTGTCGCAACCCTACGGCGCAAAAGACTGGTGGCCCTGCAAGCAGGACTTAAACGACAAGATAGACAATACCGACATTTATATTACCGCACCTTCTGAATATGTGGGCGTGGGCAACGGGCTCGAAATCTCGCAAACAGACAATGGCAATGGTACCACCACAACCCATTTTCAGCACAATTACCCTATACCTGCCTATCTTATAGCCATTGCGGTAACCAATTACCAGATATTTACCCAGACAGCGGGTACTGCCCCTAACACATTTCCTGTAGTGAATTATATCTATCCGGAGATGTATGATTTTATCACCACACAGCAGTTGCCGTTAACGGTACAGATGATAGATTTATTTGAAGAGCTTTTTGAAACCTATCCTTACCACGAAGAAAAGTACGGGCACGCACAATGCAGCCTGGGCGGTGGTATGGAGCATGCAACCGTATCTTTTATGGGAGGCTTTAACCGTGAGCTTGTGGCGCATGAGCTGGCACACCAGTGGTTTGGCGACAAAGTAACCTGCGGTTCCTGGAAGGATATTTGGCTTAATGAAGGCTTTGCTACCTATTTATCAGGGCTTGTGGTAGAAGATTTTGACGGCGAGGCTGCCTTTACCAACTGGAAGGGCGGGCGCATAGCCAACATTACCAGCCAGCCGGATGGTGCAGTTTACCTTACCGATACCGATACCACAAATGTGGGCAGGATATTTAGCGGAAGGCTGTCTTATAACAAAGGGGCTATGGTAGCGCACATGCTGCGCTACAAGCTGGGAGATAACGATTTTTATCAGGGGCTTAAAAATTACCTTGCCGATCCTGACCTTGCTTTTGGCTATGCCAAAACGCCTGACCTTAAGGAACATCTTGAAGCAGCTTCTGGAACAGACCTCACGGAGTTTTTTAATGATTGGGTGTACAACCAGGGTTATCCGGTATATAACATAACCGTAAACCACTGGGGCGAAGGGCAGGTAAAAATTACCATGAACCAGACGCAGTCGCATTCTTCGGTTTCATTTTTTGAAATGCCCGTGCTCATACGCCTCTCGGGCAGTGGCGGCGCAGTGCAGGATGTACTGCTTGATAATACATTTAACGGGCAGGAGTTTACCGTGCCTGTCAATTTTACGGTTACGGGAGTGCAGTTTAATCCCGGTAACGATATTATATCGGCTAACAGCCAGGCAACTTTAAATACAACTGAAATACCGGCACTGCAAAGGGTTATGCTTTATCCTAACCCGGTAACCGGCACGCTGCACCTGCAACTGCCGCAGGGCATGTTGGCAGAGCAGGCTGTTTTTTATAATGCATTGGGGCAAAAAGTTATGGAGACCGCCAACCAGTCGGTTTGGAATGTGTCGCAGCTTGCACAGGGTATTTATAATATAACACTTACCACCAATAGTGGTACAACGCAGCTTAGGTTCGTAAAGCAATAAAATAAAGCTGTCTCAAAAGATGTCATTCTGAACGAAATGTAATGGAGTGAAGAATCTTTTATTTGATGAAATAGATTCTTCCTGCGCCAGAATGACAAAAGTGCCTGTTAAAGCACTTTTGAGACAGCTAATTTAAGCTTTATAGATACTAAGCCGGCGTACTGAACTTTTCGAGTACTTCATCCATTACGGCATATATATCGGCAGGGTCATCGTGCGTTACCATGCGCTGCCTGTAATCTTTAAAATGGGGTATGCCTTTAAAGTAATTGGTATAGTGCCTGCGGGTTTCAAACACACCCACACGCTCGCCCTTCCATTCTATAGACCATTTCAGGTGGTTACGCGCGGCCTCAACCCTGTCTTCTACAGTAGGTTCCGGCAGGTGTTCGCCTGTAGCAAAAAAGTGCTTAATTTCATTAAATATCCACGGGTAACCAATAGACGCGCGGCCTATCATAATACCATCAAGCCCGTATTTGTTTTTATAGGAAAGTGCCTTTTCGGGGCTGTCTATATCGCCATTACCAAAAATGGGTATGTGTATACGGGGATTGTCTTTCACTTTTGCAATAGGCCCCCAGTCGGCTTCACCTTTATACATCTGCGACCTTGTGCGCCCGTGTATCGTTAAGGCTTTTATGCCAACATCCTGCAACCTTTCGGCTACCTCATATATATTAATACAGCTTTCATCCCATCCCAGGCGTGTTTTTACCGTTACGGGCAGGCTGGTGCTGCTAACCACTGCTTTGGTTAAACGCACCATTAAGTCTATATCTTTAAGTACACCGGCTCCGGCACCTTTGCTAACCACCTTTTTTACAGGGCAGCCAAAGTTAATATCTACCAGGTCGGGGTTAACAGTTTCCACAATCTTTGCCGACATAGCCATTGCTTCCTCATCGCCGCCAAATATTTGTATGCCCACAGGGCGCTCATAGTCAAATATATCAAGTTTTTGCCTGCTCTTCATGGCATCGCGTATAAGCCCTTCAGACGAAATAAACTCGCTGAACATCAGGTCGGCGCCATGCTCTTTGCACAGCCTTCTGAAAGGCGGGTCGCTCACGTCTTCCATAGGCGCCAGCAGTAACGGAAACTCAGGCAGCTCTATATTCCCAATCTTAACCATTTTCTTCATTTTGTGCAAAATTACAACAAATGCCATAAACAATAATAATAGTGGTTTTGTTCTGCTATAGAGGTGCTCAATAGTTGTATCAATTAATACGATTATAAAACCCTTATTTGCTTATGCCGCCGCCCTATATTTGTAAAAGAAAAAGAAACAAAAGCCATAACGGCTAAGATAATATAACCCATTATTTTTTTACTTCACGCTATTTATTTAACAGCGCTTTGTTCCCCAACAATGCGCTTTGTTTTGTTACTATCGTTACACAAAATTCTTTATGCCAAATTTTTAACCATAACCGCATTTTGTTGGCTCATATTTAACAGCCTTTAATTAACAATTAACTAATAGTAAAGATATTTAGGGTTAACAAATAGCGTCATTTGCATAGATAAAAACGGGCCATTTCTGGCGCCTGTTTGTAAACCTTGCTATATGATGTTAAAAATTACAATTAAACAAAAAATGATGTTGTGCATGCTGCTGGTAAACCTGTTTTGCTTTGCACAAACAAATGTATGGACGGGGCAGGAGAACAATTATTGGAATACTCCTGCAAACTGGTCTTTAAACCAAACACCCACACTTGATACCAATGTTTTAATTTCTGTTACCCAAACAGGTAACTATCCTGTTGTTACAGGTGAAGATGGTGTTGCTGACTGTAATAATATTACTATTGAAGACGGGGCATCGGTTACCATATCGGGAGATGGCGCAGGGCAGTTGAGGATAGAGGGCGCGATAACCAATAACGGACTGCTTAATGCTACTGACGGGACTATTGTAATGATAGGTGTAGCACCACAACTGATTCCGGCAAGCGCTTTTAGCGACAATACCGTTCGTAACCTTACCAGTTTTAATATTACAGGGGTAACACTCTCCGGGCCGCTTAGCCTTACAGGGATTTTGCGCGTAAGGACAGGGAATTTTGATACGGGCGGATACCTGACGCTTAAAAGCGATGCCACTACAACAGCTATTGTAGATGAGGTTGACGGTAGTATAACAGGGGAGGTAACAGTTGAACGGTACATACCTGCACGCAGGGCATTCCGCTTTATGAGCTCGCCAACCACAGGAGGCACAATACTGAGCAACTGGCAGGAAAATAAAGCCGATATAGAAGGCTATGGTACCGATATTACAGGGCCGGGCGGAGAAGCTAACGGTTTCGATATATCAGGCAGCAATAACCCCTCAATGTTTACACACGATAATGAGAGTGGGGTGTGGGAAGCCGTAACCGAAACAACCACTGCTTTACAGGCGGGCACACCTTACAGGCTTATGGTTCGTGGTGACAGGACGGTAGACCAGACCGATAATAGCGCTACACCAACCGCCACGGTGCTTCGTTCTACAGGAACACTCGAAACAGGCGATACTCAGCTATACTTTAATGCATTTACAATTAATGCAGGGTATTACCTGTTTTTGGGTAACCCATATCAGGCACCTGTAGATATGCAGGCTGTGCTGGCAGATGCGACCAATATAATAGACGATTTCTACTTTGTATGGGATCCTACCCTTAACAGCAGGGGCAGTTATGTAACCGTAAATGTAGAAAGCAATACGAGCAATATAGCTGCATCTGAAGCAAACCGTTACCTGCAGCCCAACCAGGCCTTTTTTGTTCAGATAGAATCAACCGGACTTACGGAGCTGTCATTTGCAGAAGAGCATAAATATGTGGTTTCTAACACTACAAATGATGTTTACCGTACGAGTAATGAACCTGTTGCAAGCCTTATACTTACAATGTACAGGCAGGAGGCTTATGATGCTAACGAAAAAGCTGCCGATGGTTTTACAGTACTGTTTGCAGAAGGCTATGATAACAACGTTAACAATAGAGATGCGGTTAAGCCTGTTAACCTTGATGAAGGCGTAGGTACAATAAACTCATCAAAAGTTCTGAGCTTTGAAAAGAGGGAAATGCCGGTGCCGGATGATGTTATACCGGTTTCGAACACTAATTACCGTACTGCTGATTATGTGTATGTGATAAACCTTGAGGGTATAGAAGGTGTCAATGCTTTTTTGCACGACAAATATACCGGCGCAATGGTAGCATTGCCTAATAATGAAACCACAACATACAGTTTTACAATAAACACTAACGATGAAGCCAGCAGTGCAGAAAACCGCTTTGATGTTGTTTTTGCAGAAGCGCTGTCATCAGGAGATTTTGAAAGTATAGAGGTTGCAATCTACCCTAATCCGGTTACAGGCGGAAGTTTTACAGTTCAGCTAACTGATGCGGCCAATGTAGATGTAGCACTTTACGATACACTGGGCAGGCAGGTAAATTGTTCGCTTAATTCAGTTCCTAACGGGGTGAATGTTACAGCACAAAGCCAGTTGTCATCAGGTATTTATATTGTGCAGGTAAGTAACGGGAGTAAAACAGTAACAAAAAAAATAATTATAAAATAGCAATATGAAACTTAAAATAAACCCGATACATACATTCTTACTATTGGCAGTCTTTCTTTTGTCTGCTCCTGCCGCAATAGCACAAACCGGTTTTGATGATGATGTTGATGACGAACCGCAAGAAGTTCCTGCACAGCCGTATGCAATGACAGGGCTGGTAC
>NZ_JAMWYY010000041.1 GCF_024305175.1 Flavobacterium sp. | reverse complement strand
TAATGTTGAAAATTACTTCCTGTTATAAAGAAAAAGCCGGCAATACTGCCGGCTTTTTTGCATAAAAACACTTAAAACACTTAACTCTTATTGTCTTCAGGATTTTTCTTGAACCATATCTTAATCTTCCACAACATGAAGAACATTACCGGCACAATTACCAGGGTTAAGAATGTTGCAAAAGTTAATCCGTAAATTACTGTTTTAGCCAATGGCCCCCAGAAAATCACGTTATCACCACCCATATATATTTTCGGGTCATATTCTATAAAGAGATTAAAGAAGTCGATGTTTAAACCGACTGCTAACGGAATAAGACCCAGTACGGTTGTTATAGCGGTAAGCAATACCGGCCTTAACCTCGAGCGTCCGCCTTCAACAATAATTTCCCTATACTCCTCTTTGGTAAGCAGTGCTTTGCTGTCCATACCTTTCTCTGCCAGCTTACGGTCTATCAGCAATTGGGTATAGTCTATAAGCACGATAGCGTTGTTAACCACAATACCTGCAAGAGATATAATACCCATCATGGTCATGATGATAACAAAATCATCCCCGAAAATTACCATACCCCAAAATACACCACCAAAGCTTAACAATACCGAAACCATAATAATTACAGGCTTGGAAACAGAGTTAAACTGTGCAACTAATATCAGTATGATACCACCAAGTGCAAGTAGTAGTGCATAGGTAAGGAAGCCCATGTTCTTGGCCTGCTCCTCCTGCTCACCTGTAAAGGCATAGGTAATATCTTCGGGCATTTCATATCCTGTAAGCTCATTCTTTATTTTGCCTACAATTTCGTTACCGTTATAGCCTGTAATAACGTTACTGTAAACCGTAATCACCCTTTTCAGGTTTTTCCTTTTTATGGTGTTAAAGGTTACAGAGTTTTCTGCTTCGGTAATGGCGGCTATCGGTACCTGCACCAGCCTTCCTGTAGCCTGGTTGCGGAAGGTAATAGGCTGGTTGTACAGTATATTCTCATTATTGCGTTGCTCTTCCTCCAGCCTTACGTTGATTTCATAATCTTCCTTACCTTCTTTGTAGGTAGAGATTTTTTCTCCGTAAACCGACCTGCGCAGGGTTTGTCCCACCTGCCCGGAGGTAATACCTAACTGCCCTGCCTTATCAATATCAACAGTAATATCTACACCCGGCTTTTGCTTGTTTACATCAATTTTGAGTTCCTCAATACCTGCTATATTCTTTTCATTGATAAAGTCGCGCATCCTGTGCGCTTCGGCAAGCATCTGGTCATAATCCTCGCCTGTAATCTCTATATTGATAGGATAACCCGCCGGAGGGCCGTTCTGCTCCTTCTCAACAATTACCGAAACACCCGCATAACCCTGAACCGCCTTACGGATATCTTCCATAACATCAAGGCTGTTCACACCTTTACGGTACTTAAACTCGCGCATGGTTAGCGTTACCTTACCCCTGTGCGGCATATCATTTTCTGAGCCGCCTTCGGTTTGCGGGTTGCCTGCACCCTGCCCTACCTGTGCAATGGCACTTTCAACCATGTAGTTATCGCCATCCTCAACATACTTTTTGGCTATGGCATAAACCTTTTTTTCTATCAGCTTGGTAAACTCGTTGGTCTTTTTAATATCGGTTCCTTCCGGAAACTCTATGTAAACCATTATCTGGTTCGGTTGGTTTTCCGGGAAGAACAATACATTAGGCTGCTTTATTGCCACAGCTATAAATGACAGTATAAGCAACGCAAACGTAGCGATAAAGAAAAGCCTCGGCTTAATACCGCTAAGGGCAAACTCTAAAAAGTTTTTGTATTTGTTCTCCAGCCATACAAGCCCGTTGTTCTGGAAACGCTCCATACGTTTTACAAGGAAATATTTGTAAACCCAAAGCATGATAACAAAGAACAGCATCAGGTTACCCATACCTTTAAGCGCACCACTGCCTGTTGCTATACCGCCTGCAAGTGCTACGGCACCTATAATCCCGAATATCAGGCTAAGGCGTATTACTTTCTTGCGCGGCATTTCATCTTCCTTAATCTTCATAAAATCTGCGGTAAGCATTGCATTTATTACAAGTGCCACAAACAATGATGAACCAAGAACGATAGAAAGCGTCATAGGGAAGTATATCATAAACTTACCCATAGTGCCCGGCCACAAGCCCAGCGGGAAGAATGCCGCAAGCGTTGTAGCGGTAGAGGCTATAATTGGCCATGCAATTTCGCCGATACCCTCTATTGCCGCCTGCCTTCGCGACATGCCCTGGCTCATGAGCGAGTATACGTTCTCTACTACCACAATACCATTATCTACAAGCATACCAAGCCCCATTACCAGCGCAAACAGCACCATGGTATTAAGCGTTATGCCCAGTGCGGCCAGTATCATGTAAGACATAAGCATAGAAAGCGGTATGGCTATACCCACAAACAATGCGTTACGAAGCCCTAAGAAGAACATAAGTACCACAACCACAAGTAATACCCCGAAGATAATATTGTTTACCAGGTCATCTACCTGTGCTATGGTACGGCTCGACTGGTCGTTTGCATAGGTTATATTAAGCCCTTTCGGCAGGTAACTTTCCTGTGCCTTTTCTATAATTTCCTTTACGCCATCTACGGCTTCCACCATGTTTTTACCGCTTCGCTTTTTAATATCAAGCATTACAACGGGTTCGCCATACTCACGCGCATAGGTGGTACGTTCTTTTTCTTTAAAGGTTATAGTGGCTATGTCCTTAAGATAAACTTTGCCATCCTGGTCTTTAACTATAACATCTTCAAGCTCTTTCGGGTTATCTATTTCACCAATAACACGGATATTCTTTTTAACACCGTTACCGGTAACACTACCGCCCGAAGTGGTTTTATTTTCAAACTTAACCGAGTTGATAATATCATCAAAGCTCACCTTTGCCGATGCCATTTTATACATATCAACGGCAATCTCGACCTCCTTATCCTCAGCGCCGCGAATGGCAGCCTCCTTAATTTGCGGCAGGCGCTCTATACGTTCTTCAAGATACTCTGCATACTCCTTAAGCTTTTCTGACGTGAAATCGCCGGTAAGGTTTATGTTGAGTATCGGCATCTCTTCGGCAATGTTAAGGTCGAAGACATTAGGCTCAACCTTTGCGCCACCGTCTATAGTAGGCCATTCGGTATCGGCCTTTACTTTGTCAACCTTGTCCTTAACCTTTTGCTTGGCGTCTTCAACCGTTATATCTTCATCAAACTCCACGAGAATCATGGAGTAATCTTCAAGTGTATTTGATGTTATCTTGGTTACACCCGATATATTGTTGAACTCTTCCTCAAGCGGTTTGGTTATCAGCTTCTCTACATCCTCGGCAGAGTTACCGGGATTTATAGAGCTCACATATATTTTGGTTTCCACAATTTCGGGGAAACTCTCCCTCGGCATAGAATAGTAGGAAATAAGCCCCCCTACAAAAATGATGGCTGTAATAACATACACCGTCATTTTGTTGGTTATTGCCCACGTAGAAATACCGAAGCTTTTTTCTATCTTGTTGTTACTCATCTTTCAGGATAATTTTGTTTTTAAAGGTTAGTCCAGCACTTCTACAGGTGTGCCATCCTCTACTGTCTTAGCGCCATCGGTTATTACCCTGTCACCTTCTTTAAGACCTGACTTTATCTCTACATAAGCTCCTGACTTAAGGCCTGTTTTAACCTCATTTTCTACTGCTACAGGCTCTCCTTTTTTGCCTTTGTTATCAAGCGTATATACTACAAGCCTGCCACCGCTTTTTTGCTGCACCACATTTTCGGGCACAAGCAATGCTGCTTTGTTAGTATAGTCTTCAATTTTCAGTACCGCTACCTGGTTAGGACGCAGCAGGTTGTCCGGGTTTGGCAATGCCACCTCTATACTGAATGTCCTGTTATCAGGATTGATGTAATTGCTTACCTGACGTACTTTGCCTTTGTAGGTTTTGCCTAAAGAATTTAGCTGTACATCTACCGGGGCGCCAAGCTTTACCTGGCTTATGTAGCTTTCCGGCACTGTTGCAGAGACATACATATCATCTAGGTTTACTATTCGGAATAAATCCTGGCCCGGCCCTACTACTTTGCCCCGCTCTGTCATTACCTCATCTATAGTACCTGTAAAAGGTGCCCTGATAACCGATTTGGCAAGTTGCGATTTTAACTGGGCAACTACTTCCTTCTGGCTTTCTAAAGAGGTTTGTGCCTGCAGGTATTGTATCTCTGAACCTATTTTCTGGTCCCAAAGCCTTTTTTGCCTTTCATAAGTGGTTTTAGCGAGTTGCAGTTGTGTTTCTGCCTGGGCTACCTGTGCAGCAAGCCCGCCGTCATCTACACGGGCAAGTACCTGGCCTTTGGTTACGCGCTGACCTGCTTTAACGTTAAGCTGCTCAAGCACGCCTGACGTTTCAGGATAAATTATAATATTTTGCTTGGTATCTACACTACCCTGAATTTCGATGAAATGGGTAAATGAAGTATCTTTAAGCGTAATGGCCTGTACCAATGGCAGCTTTCTGTTCGGCTCAAGCGAATCTATAGCCGCATCAAGGCGGGCAAGGTCTGCCGAAATTTTCTCATATTCATTGTGCAGTGCTTCGCGCGAAGCTTTTATCTGTTGCAGGTCGTTGCTTTTCAGCGCTTCGTCAACGTTTACTTTTTCGTTACCGCCGCATGAAAACAGCAGCAGTGAAAGTGAAGCTATATATACTATTTTTTTCATTTTTTTTATTATTGTTAAATTATCGGGCGGTTAGTTTTTCCAGGGCTGCTTTTGCATTGATAACATCTACCATGCTTTGCAGGTAATTTTGCTGCGCGGTATAAAGCTGCCTCTGCGCCTCAGAAAACTCGAAGCTGGTAGAAAGCCCTTCCCTGAACTTTATCTGTTGTTTGTCTTCTATACGCTCTGCGAGCCTAAGGCTGTTTTTAGATGTCATGTATTCTTCCACACTGTATTCGTAGTTGCTTTTGGCACGCTCATATTGCAGTTTAAGGTTCTGCTCCAACTCTGTCAGTTCAGTCTTGGCTTTCTCTAGCTCTATCTTAGCCTGTTGTGTCCTTGCGCTACGGGCAAAGCTGCTGAATATCGGCACGTTAAGGCTTACACCCAAATATGAGTAGTTTAGCCAGCGCTGATCGCGTTGCGTAAAAGCAAAACTGTCGTTAAAAGCATTATAACCAAATGTAAGGTTGGTAGAAAGCGTAGGCAGCGCCTTGCTGCGTTCCTGCTGCATGAGCAGGTATTTCTGATCTTTGTTGTTAACTCCAAGCTTATAATCTATGTTATTCTCTACATTAAACTCGGCACCGGTAATGGTAAGATCTAAATTAGCATTGGCAAGCGCTTCAAGGTCGTCTGTAAGCTGCAAACCATCTTTTAGGTCTATGCCCAACAGTACCTTCAGCATATCAAGCGTAATGCTTCTTAACCTCTCGCTATTGTTAAGCGAGCTGTTTACCGAGGCAAGTGTTATAGAAATCTGCTCGGCATCCTCTTCTTCACCAAGCCCGTTCTTAAACATCTGCTCCGCTTCAAAAAGGTTTTTCTCTAACGTTTTCTTGTTCTTTTTCAGGATATCGATATTTTCCTGAGTCAGCAGCACATTACCATACGCATTTATTACCTGCTCCCTTACTTCTATATCTGTTTTTATTTTAGATGTTTTATAGAAATCAAGGTAAGTCCTTGCCGCCTTAAGCCCTACAATATAAGTACCATCAAAAATAAGCTGGTTTAAAGTGGCATTGGCATCGGCAGTATGTTTGGTGCCAAATGCAATTTCAGTAAAGGTGCCCGGAGGCCCGCCAAAAAACTCAGCCGGAATTATCTGCTTTTGCAGCTCAAAGTTATTCTGGTAATAGCCGCTTGCGCTTATTTGCGGTAAGCCCCCTGCAATGGTTTCCCATTTGCGCTTGTATGCAGCCTCTACATCGCGCCCGGAGTTAATAACAGAGCGGTTGTATTGCTGCGCATGCTGTATAGCCTCCTGCAGGCTAAAGCTGTAGCTTTGCTGTCCCTGCTGCTGTGCCCTTACCGGGGCAGCAGAGAGCAATATAGCAAACAGCACCGCGAGTTGCAGCAAACCGTTTGTAATCTTGTTTTTGTTTTTCTTCATAGACTACTATTGTTTATTGATTGATGATTATTTGAAAAGTGTATTTAGTATTATTTGCTTGCGCTCTTCCATAAGCCTGTCATACTCCTCTGTTTTAAAACCCATGGTTTCCTGTAGCAGCGGGCGCATGGTAACAGGGAAAGAGGTTAATGATATCATATTCAGTAAAAACTGCTCCGGGCGCATTTTATCAATATTGCCTTTATCCATCTCAAGTGCTATTTCCAGGTAAAATTTATCTAATACCCTGCTTATCTGCTCAGGATCTTTAAAGCAACTGCCCTGGTTCATCTGCGTAACCATATATATCTCTAAATAAGGGTACTCTTTTGCCTGCTCAAAGTACATATCAAGATACCTTTCTATTTTCTCCCTGAAGGGCATATCAGAGAAAACAACCATATCGGTAAAATTTATCTCCTGCTGTTGTGCGTCTTCAAATACCGTATTGAACAGATTGTCCCGCGAACGGAAATAATAATTTATAAGTGTCCGGTTTATTCCGGCCGCATCAGCAATCTCCTGCGTCGTAGCATTAAAGCGGCCTTCGCCGAAGAAAAGTTTTTTAGCAGTATTTTTTATAAGCTGCTCTGTAGCAACATCTTTTTTATCCGACATTTTTGTTTAACAATTTTGTTTGACATTTTTGTCAACGTGCAAATTTAATCCCAAACAATTAATCTGCAAAATATTTTTTACATCAATTTGAATGATTTTTCATCAAGGAGAGTTTCCAGTATTTCCAAGCCTTTTGGTGTTACTATACCCCTAAGGTGGTACTCCAGGAACTGTTTGGTAAGATCGCTTATAACAAACATTTCTGCGGGAAATATATCATTATCCTTAATTCCGGTTAATCCGGTAAAGTATATCCGCGAAACAAATTCCACATTAATATCGGCTCTGAATAAACCACTATCTATACCCTTAACAAGATTCTCATGCATACAGCCGTGCATTTTCTGGAACTGTTTCTGGCGAAGGCATGAAAATATTTTAGGAAAAAACTTCTGCAACTGGTAAAAGGGCGAGGCTGTTTCGTTGTTTAAGTGCTGCATCATAAAATTCCTGATAATGAAAATCTCTTCAATCGAATTCTTTCCCATCTCACGAATGCCGTCAACACCGCACGAAATTGTATCGAAAAGGTTTAGCGTAGTTGCCTCTACCAAATCATTCTTGTTACAAAAGTGCTGGTAAATCGTTTTTTTAGAAATCCCCATTTCAGATGCAATATCATCCATGGTTACGCTTTTAAATCCGTACTTAAGGAACATCTCTGTTGCCTTTTCTACAATCATCTCTTTCATACATCCTTCTTTTTACGCTGCAAATGTATAACGGAAACTTTTAATACAAAAAAAGTTTCCTAAGTTTTTTTAATAAATAATATTGCCTTAACCTTGTTTGAATTAATAAAGTAATGCGCTATTTTAGCAAAAAAATAAAGCAATGCAAGCCATAGCGCACTACCAGCAGGTTATTTCTGATTACTTTACCACCCTTTCTTTACAAAAAGAACCCGTAAACCTTTACACTCCCATACAGTATATTTTATCTTTAGGCGGCAAAAGAATGCGCCCGGTGCTTACCCTTATGGCAGCAGAAGTTTTTGGTGCCGACTGCAAAGAGGCACTGCCTGCTGCTATTGCCGTAGAAATGTTCCACAATTTTTCATTGGTGCATGATGACATAATGGACGATGCACCGCTACGCCGCGGCAATGTTACCGTACATGAAAAGTGGGATGTAAATACGGGGATACTTAGCGGAGATGCTATGCTTATTTTGGCTTACCAGTATTTTGAAGGATATGAGCCGCAAAAATTCCGTGCATTGGCAAAGCTGTTCAGTAAAACCGCGCTTGAAGTATGCGAAGGCCAGCAATGGGATGTAGATTTTGAAGAGCGCAACGATGTTACCATTCCGCAATATTTAAAAATGATTGAATATAAAACCGCAGTACTGGTGGGTGCAGCCATGAAAATGGGCGGCATAGTAGCCGGCACTACCGAAGATAACTGCGGGCTTATTTATGATTTTGGGTTAAACCTCGGGCTGGCCTTCCAGCTCCAGGACGATTACCTTGATGCTTTTGGCAACCCCGAAACGTTTGGTAAACAGGTGGGTGGTGATATTATAGAAAATAAAAAGACATATCTTTATCTTAAAGCGTTACAGCAATGCAATCCGTACCAAAAAGAGCGCTTGCTGCAATGGTTTGCTATACAACCCGAAGACCCTGCCGATAAGATAGCCGATGTAAAGCAGCTTTTTACAGCAACGGGCGCTGACGCAGCTACCCGCGAAGCTATTGAAGATTATACCAACAAAGCTTTTGCGATGCTGGAAAAGATGGATATAGCTGCCGATAAAAAAGAACTGCTGCACAACTTTGGGCTGGCACTTATGAAAAGAAATGTGTAATGACCTACGTTGCCCCGCTTAATACGGACCTGCTGCTGAGTGAAGCGCAAAAACAGGAGCTGTACACCAAACTGGTAGAGCAGCTTAACAAGGATTTTGCCCTTGCCAATGAACTGCTTGATTTTCCTGCGGATGCTTCGCCTATTACTATAAAGATGGGGATGCAGGAAAAAATATATTTCCTTATTCAGCATAAGTTTGCCGAATATTTAAACCTGCTATACATTATTGATGTTCCCGAAAAAGAGATCAAGGCGCTTAACGGCGGCGACATTGCCGAGCTAAGCGAGCAGGTAGCCTTTCTTATCCTGAAACGGGAATGGCAAAAGGTGTGGTTCAGGAACAGGTATTAGGATGTTTTGTTGGTTGATGTCTGATGTCTGATGTCTGAAGTTTGAAGCCTGATGTGAGTTTTCCATTCCGACCGTAGTGGAGGAATCTCAATTAGTCGGATGAGGGGTGTTCGATGTCCGATGATATACGAGATGTCTCAATTTCGCTTTACTCCATCCGACATGGAAAGTGTTGCGCTATTGGGTGTGAGTGTTTTCCATTCCGACCGTAGTGGATAGATCTATTCTGTTGAGCCTATCCAAACATTTCCGTTAGTTCTGCAATACAACTCACTCCCGTCGTTGTTTTTTATCACCGCATCAGGATTTTGGTATAGTCTGTTTAAAAACCTTTTCCAGGAATAAAAAGCTTCCTCATCAGAGTATTCGCTTTTATCACCTAAATAATCTTTCGGATAACACTGTACATCTAATCCATGTTCCCAGTTCATTTCAGCAAGTCCCTCGACATTACCGAAGAAAGCAGCGTTGAATTTTTTAGGCGAGACGGGCTTTAAAAAAGTATTCTCGTAAAAGTTGAGGCTCTTACCTGTTGCGCAAACTACCTGTGAAATGCTTATTTCTTCGTGTAGCCAAATTTTAAGATAGTAGGGTTTGCCGGTAGCATCCAGCTTATATTTCCAGGTTTTATAGATGTCAATAAGTGATAGGATAATAAGCTGTCTTGTTGTGCTTTTCGGTTCTGCAAAGCTGCTGTTTGTAATTGAAATGTGTGCCCAAGGGGCTACTTCAATCTTAGTGTTGTATTTAGGACAACTATTTAAAAGCTCAGCTAATTCAATATTTTTTTGGTAGTCACACCATGCTGCTATATCCTTACGTATACGGTTGTGCCCTCGTATTTTTTTAGTTTTCATTTTGCGAATCTACAACTTTTGTTTTTTTAGTTTAGAAAAATAGAATTGTTACTGTTTTGAAGAGATGTCTCAATTTCGCTTTGCTCCATTCTACCGGGAAAGCGTTGCGCTTTTGGGCTTGAGTGTTTTCCATTCCGACCGTAGTGGAGGAATCTCGAATAGTCGGATGGGGAGTGTCTGATGTCAGATGATATATTGAGTTGTCTTAATTCCGCTTTGCTTCATTCGACATGGAAACTGCCACCTAACCCGTAACCCGCAACCCGGCAACTCCTAAAAATATACCCTTACAAACGGCAGCAACGCATCGGCATACACAAAATCGTTATCATCAAATAATACATTATAACGAATGCCTACGGTTACAGGCCCCGTGTTATAACCTGCCCCTAAAAACAAGGCTGTATTCCAGAAGTTGCGCTTATTGTCGGCATACACTACTCCGTCATCATTAAGATAATCTCTGTCATATTCCAGATTCACCCGTAGCTGCTCCAACTCTGCCGAAAGCTGTATTTGCTGCAGCGGGCTGAATATTCCAATCACAGAGCCGCCATACATAGATGATTTATACACCTCATCAAAACGCACATAGTTATACTGCAACCCAAGGCCTGCACCAACATACTGGTTAAACTGGTAAAGCGCGCCCGGGGCTACAAGCACCTGTGTGTAGTTATTACCAAAACCCAACCCCAGGCTGCCCCCAAAACGCAGGTTATCATAAGCAGTTGCCTGCCTTTGCGCATGCAACTGTGGTGTAGCAGCAATGGCTGTGATGATTATAAAGCATTTCGTTAAAAAACTGAAAATGTTTATTTTCATAGCAGTTGTTTAGTGTATAATTAGTAAGCATAAATATATAAAAAACACTGAAAGATTATTACAATTGTTGTACTTTTGCGTAAAATTTTTTAAACCAAAAGGTCATAAAGACATTAGTATGGACAGGTTTTCATTTTTAAACGCAGCACATACTGCTTTTTTTGCAGATTTATACGAACAATATATAGAAAACCCTGATAGTGTAGAGCCTTCGTGGCGCGCTTTCTTTCAGGGTTTTGATTTTGCCGCAAGCGATTACGGCAGCGGTTTTACCGAAATGGCAGCTCCGCAGGCACAGCAAAACGGCAGCACAGGCATTCAGCCGGTTTCAGATTATTCCGGTATGCCCGAAAAACTACAGAAGGAATTTAAGGTACTCAACCTGATTGAAGGTTACCGTACCCGCGGCCACCTTTTTACCAAAACAAACCCGGTGCGCGAGCGCAGGAACTATACCCCGACGCTCGACCTTGAAAACTTCGGGCTATCATCTGCCGACCTTAACACGGTTTTTGATGCAGGTAAAGAAATAGGGCTTCAAAACGCGACACTGCAACAGATAACAGACCATCTTAAAAAAGTGTACTGCAACCACATCGGTATCGAGTATATGTACATCCGCGACCCGGAAGTGCGCAAGTGGATACAAAACAGGCTGAGCAATAATGAAAACCAGCCGGAATTTAATGCCGAGCAGAAAAAGCACATTTTAGAGAAACTGAATGAAGCTGTTTCTTTCGAAAACTTTCTGCACACCAAATATGTAGGCCAAAAGCGTTTCTCTCTTGAGGGCGGCGAATCGTTAATACCGGCGCTTGATGCACTTATAGAGGCTGCTGCCGATAAAGGCGTAGAGCAATTTGTAATGGGTATGGCACACAGGGGCCGCCTTAATGTGCTTGCCAATGTATTCGGCAAACCTACTGCCGATATATTCAGCGAGTTTGACGGAAAAGATTATGATGATGATGCCATGTTTGACGGTGACGTTAAGTACCACCTGGGGCTAACATCTGACAAGCTTACGCAAAACGGCAAAAAAATAAATATTAACCTTGCCCCTAACCCGTCTCACCTTGAAACGGTTGGTGCGGTTATAGAGGGTATAGCAAGGGCAAAGCAGGATAAATATTTCCCTGACGATAATAAAAAAGTACTGCCAATAGCGCTGCATGGCGACGCTGCCGTTGCAGGACAGGGCATTGTTTATGAGATTGTACAGATGGCAAAACTGGACGGTTACAAAACCGGCGGCACCATACACGTAGTCATAAACAACCAGATAGGCTTTACCACCAACTACCTTGATGCACGCTCTTCTACCTACTGTACAGATGTGGCTAAAGTAACGCTTTCACCTGTACTTCATGTAAATGCTGATGATGCCGAGGCTGTGGTACATGCCATGCTGTTTGCACTTGATTACAGGATGGAGTTTGGCACTGATGTATTTATAGACCTGTTGGGCTACCGTAAGTATGGGCATAACGAAGGTGACGAGCCGCGCTTTACGCAGCCAAACCTGTACAAGCTAATTGCAAAGCACCAAAACCCGAGGGATATTTATGCTGAACAGCTTACGGCCTCTGGCATAATAGAAAAGGGCTATGTTGATACTCTTGAAAAAAGCTACAAAGATAAACTTGAAGAAAATCTTGAGGCATCGCGCAAGCGCGACCTTACCATTATTACCCCATTCATGCAGAACGAGTGGGAAGGCTTTAAGCAGGCCGGAGAAGATGAGATGATGCATAAGGTAAATACTGCCTTCTCTAAAGAAATAATGGATGACATTGCCGCAGTTATAACAAATCTGCCGGAAGATAAAAAGTTTATCCGCAAAATAGAAAAGCTGATAGACGACAGGAAAAACATGTATGAAACCGATAAGCTGGACTGGGCAATGGGCGAGCTCCTTGCTTATGGAACCCTGCTTACAGAAGGTTTCAACGTGCGTATATCGGGGCAGGATGTAGAAAGGGGAACCTTCTCTCACCGCCACGCTGTTATAAAAGTGGAAGACTCTGAAGAAGAAGTGGTATTACTGAACAGGCTTAAAGACCAGAACGGTAAATTTACCATTTACAACTCACTACTATCTGAATATGGTGTTGTGGGCTTTGATTATGGCTATGCCCTTGCAAGCCCTAAAACACTAACAATATGGGAAGCACAGTTCGGAGATTTCTCTAACGGTGCCCAGATAATGATAGACCAGTACATAAGCGCAGCCGAAGACAAATGGAATAACCAGAACGGGCTTGTTATGCTACTGCCTCACGGCTATGAAGGCCAGGGGGCAGAACACTCAAGCGCGCGTATGGAGCGTTACCTGCAGCTATGCGCCAACAACAATATGTATGTGGCCGACTGTACCACGCCTGCAAACTTTTTCCACCTGCTGAGAAGGCAGATGAAAACCAACTTCCGCAAGCCGCTTATCGTGTTCACACCTAAGAGCCTGCTGCGCCACCCTGCTGTGGTTTCAACCCGAGATGAGCTTGCCAACGGCAGTTTCCAGGAAGTGTTAGACGATCCGGCAGCTAACCCTGATAAAGTGAAGACACTGGTTTTCTGTACCGGTAAGTTTTATTATGACTTAGTAGCCGAAAGAGAAAACCTTGGCAGGGAAGATGTAGCCTTTATAAGGCTGGAGCAGCTTTACCCGCTTCCGGTTGAGCAGATGAAGGAAATGATTGGTAAATATAAAAATGCCGATGATTATGTGTGGGCACAGGAAGAACCAAGAAACATGGGGGCATACAGCTTTATGCTGATGAACTTTACAGAGGTTAGGTTCCGCGTGGCATCATTAAAAGCATACAGCGCACCTGCGGCGGGCAGCTACACAAGGAGTAAAAAACGCCACGCTGCCGCCATTGCAATGGTTTTTGATAAAGATCTTTTTAATTAATATCGTATTTTTGATTTAACAGAGTTAAAAACACCAATAAAATTATACTGACATGATTTTAGAAATGAAAGTTCCCTCTCCCGGGGAATCGATTACAGAGGTTGAAATAGCTACATGGCTGGTTAAAGACGGTGACTATGTAGAGAAAGACCAGGCCATAGCCGAGGTAGATTCAGACAAAGCTACTTTAGAGCTTCCTGCCGAAGCAAGCGGTATTATTACCCTTAAGGCAGAAGAGGGCGACGCTGTTGCCGTGGGCCAGGTTGTGTGCCTTATCGATACTGGCGCTGCAAAGCCTGAGGGCGGTGCACCTGCTAAAGAGGAGAAAAAAGAAGAGGCTCCTAAAGCTGAGGCCAAGAAAGAAGAGCCAAAAAAGGAAGAGCCTAAAAAAGAAGAAAAAACATATGCCAGCGGAGCACCATCGCCTGCGGCACGTAAAATACTTGAAGAAAAAAATATAGACCCTGCACAGGTTAGCGGTACAGGCAAAGGCGGCAGGATAACTAAAGACGATGCCGTAAACGCAAAAGCCTCTATGGGTACGCCAACAGGCGGTAACCGCGGCAGCGAGCGCAGCAAGCTTAGCATGCTTCGCAGGAAGGTGGCAGAGCGCCTTGTTTCGGCTAAGAACGAAACGGCTATGCTAACCACCTTTAACGAGGTTAACATGACACCTATCTACAAACTGAGAAACGAATATAAGGATGCCTTTAAAGACAAGCACGGTGTTGGCCTTGGCTTTATGTCATTCTTTACAAAAGCCGTTGTAAGGGCATTACAGCTTTACCCGGATGTTAACTCTATGATAGATGGCGATTATAAAATATCATACGACTTCTGCGATATATCTGTAGCCGTATCAGGCCCTAAAGGGCTTATGGTGCCGGTAGTGCGTAATGCAGAGGCTTTATCTTTCCGTGGTATTGAATCTGAAATTAAGCGCCTTGCCACACGTGCACGCGACGGACAGATAACCGTAGATGATATGACAGGTGGTACCTTTACCATTTCTAACGGTGGTGTATTCGGCAGTATGCTTAGCACCCCAATCATCAACCCTCCGCAGTCAGGTATATTGGGTATGCACAACATCATAGAGCGCCCTATAGCTGTAGATGGTAAAGTAGAGATACACCCGATGATGTATGTGGCATTATCTTATGACCACAGGATCATTGACGGGCGTGAGTCGGTTGGTTTCCTTGTAGCAATTAAAGAAGGGCTTGAAAACCCAACAGAACTGCTTATGGATAACAATCCTAAAAAAGCGCTTGAGCTTTAATAATAAAGTCAGTATAAAAATAAGAGTCCCGCTCAATGAGCGGGACTCTTATTTTAGTTAATTACTCCTTCAAAAATGTTAATGTTTCTGTGAGGAAATCTTCAGGGTTTTCGGCATGCAGCCAATGCCCGGAGTTTTTAATATCCTTAAATTCCGCCTGCGGAAACTGCCTTTTTATATCCTCAATATCTTTATCGCGGATGTAAGCCGATTTGTCTCCTCTTAAAAACAGCACCTTACCGTTATATACTACATCTTCGGGTAGTGCCTGCCCTATGTTTTCAATTTTTTCATTGAAAATATCAAGGTTAAAACGGAAACCAAGCTGCCCCGGCTCTTTCCAGTACAGGCTCTTCATCAGGAACTGCCTTGTCCCGAAATCTTCAATATGTTGCTTCAGTATATCCTCCACATCGCTGCGTGATGGCTTTTTACTGAAATCAACCGCATTAAGCCCTGCAAGTATATCCTGGTGGTGTGGCCTGTAATACTTAGGCCCGATATCGGCAATTATCAGGCGGTCTGTTTTTTCAGGATATTCAGCCACAAAAAACATGGCAGCCTTCCCTCCCATTGAATGCCCCATAATATCGGCTCTCTCAATGTTCTTACTAAGGCAGTAGTTAAATATATCAAGTGCCATAGCATTATAATCAAATGTATCCGAATGGAAACTCCTGCCATGGTTGCGCATATCTACCGCATGCACTTCAAAACCTGCCTCGGCATAGCTGCCGCTAAGGGTTTTCCAGTTGTCGCTCATGCCTAAAAACCCGTGCATAATTATAAAGGGCTTTCCGCTTCCTTCTATTCTTGATTCCAGTATCATCTATTTCAGTTTTTGAAGGTACATATTTACAACATTCTCAAGCCCCAGGTATAATGACTCTGATATCAGCGCGTGCCCTATAGACACTTCCAGCAAACCGGGAATGTTTTCTTTAAAGAATTTTATATTATCAAGGCTAAGATCATGCCCTGCATTAATGCCCAGCCCCAGGCTGTTCGCCACATTTGCGGCTTCTACATATGGCTCGATGCCACTTTTGTTACCAAGCCCGTACTGATGCGCAAAAGCTTCGGTATAAAGCTCTATTCTATCGGTACCCGTTTCTTTCGCGCCCTCCACCATGGCAGGCACAGGGTCAACAAAAATAGAGGTGCGTATGCCGTTGCTTTTAAACTCCTGTATTACTTCCTGCAAAAAGCTTTTATGCTTTATGGTATCCCATCCGGCGTTAGATGTTATGGCATCGTCGGCATCGGGCACAAGGGTTACCTGTGTGGGCTTAACTTCGAGCACAAGGTCTATAAACTTTCGCACCGGGTTGCCTTCTATATTATATTCGGTGTGTACCACCGGCACAAGGTCGCGCGCATCCTGGTAACGGATGTGGCGCTCATCGGGGCGCGGGTGTATGGTTACGCCCTGCGCACCAAACTTCTGTACATCGGCAGCCACTTTAAGCAGGTCGGGCACGTTGCCGCCGCGTGAATTGCGCAGGGTTGCTATTTTATTTATGTTTACACTTAGTTTTGCCATATCTTTGTTAAATGTATTTTTCTACACAAAAATACAAACTTAAAAAGGCAGAATATCCCTATATTTTGATTATTTTGCATAAATAAAATATTCTACGCTAATGATTGATATTACAGATTTTATCAATAATGATGTAAAACCATTACGTACCACAGATTCTGTTGCAGATGCACAGGACCTGTTTGCCGAATATCCTTTTTCGCACTTCCCCGTGCTGGAAGAAGGTGTATATGTGGGCAGTGCAGGAGCTGAAGACACCGAGCTTATGGATATAGAAAAGGCTGTGGGCGACAACCGCTACTCTTTCGACCGTTTTTTTGTACGCGATACTACGGTGTGGCTTGATGTGCTTGGCGAATTTGCAAAGAATGAAACCAACCTGCTGCCCGTGCTGGACAAGGACAATAACTACCTTGGCTATTATGAGATAAACGACATTATTACTTTCTTTCACGAAACGCCGTTTTTAAAAGAAGAGGGCGGCATTATAGTGGTAGAAAAGAACCTGATAGACTACAGCATGAGCCAGGTGGCACAGATAGTAGAAAGCAACAACGGCAGGCTACTGGGGCTTTTTATATCTGAGGCAAATACGGAAAAGGTGCAGATTACACTTAAGATAAGCCTTGGCGGCATGAGCGAGATATTACAGACTTTTCGCAGGTACAATTATGAAATTGTATCTGAACACCAGGAAGACACTTACCTGAACACCCTGAAAGACCGCAGCGATTACCTTGACAAATACCTGAACATATAACAACCCTCATGAAAATTGCTGTTTACGGACAATATTATAAGGAAAATACCGAAGAAATAATAGCTAAAGTACTGGCGGTTTTCGGCTATTACAAACCGCAGGTTGCCTTTGAAAGCAATTTTTATGATGTACTTAAAGAAAACAACCTTTTAAGCGAAGATTTCCCCGTGTTCAGTTCTCACAAAGAGCTTGAAGGTTACAACATGTTCATCAGCATAGGAGGCGATGGCACCATGCTAAGGGCAGCTACTTATGTTCGCGATAAGGACATCCCGATACTGGGCATAAACGCAGGCAGGCTCGGCTTTCTGGCAACCGTACAGCAGGAACATATAGAAGACCTGCTGCCGCTTGTTTTTGAAGGGAACTACAAGATTTCGAGCCGCACGCTTTTAAGCCTTGATTATGACGGCAAAGACAAAGCCCTTGAAGACCTTGATTATGCATTGAATGAGGTAACCGTGAGCCGTAAAGACACCACCTCTATGATAACCATAGAAACATGCCTTAACGGAGATTACCTTAATTCCTACTGGGCCGATGGCCTTATTATTTCTACCCCAACGGGCTCTACAGGCTACTCATTAAGCTGTGGCGGGCCTATATTAACGCCCGAAGTTAACAGCCTTGTTATTACCCCTATAGCGCCGCATAACCTTAATGCCCGGCCACTGGTAATACCCGATGATACGTTTATAGAGCTAAAGGTATCGAGCCGTGAAGAGCAACACCTTGTTTCGCTCGATTCGAGGATTATTTCTATAGATGTAGAAACAACACTTCGCATCCGTAAAACCGACTTCAACATTAACCTTGTTGAGTTTACGCAGGAAAAGTTTTTAGATACGCTCCGCAAAAAACTGCTTTGGGGCGAAGATAAAAGAAATTAACCCCAAGATTTTTACAGCCCCTGCATACTACACCGGCTGTTCTTCCGTTTTCAAGACTGTGTTATTTGCCAAAATGTGCAAATGCAATGCGTAAAATGATTAATGTAAGGGGTTTTAGAAATCTATATTGTTATATTTGCACCCAATTTTAAAATGATGATCCGGATACTTTTTATAACATTACTAACCTTAACCGCTGTGGGTACCCAGGCGCAGATACACGAAGTTGGTGTTTTTGCGGGTGGCAGTAACTACATTGGCGACGTGGGCCCTACCGACTATATCGCGCCCAAAGAGCCTGCACTGGGGATAATGTATAAATGGAACCGTAGCCCGAGGCACTCATGGAGAGCTTCTTTTACTTATGCCAATATAAGCGCTAACGATGCCGATGCCGATTCGCCGGGAAGGGTACAACGCGATTTTGAATTTGAGAATACCATAAAAGAATTATCTTTAGGGCTTGAATTTAATTTTTTCGAGTTTAACCTGCACGAAACACAGCCGAAGCTAACGCCCTATGTTTATAGCGGCCTTAGCTATTTTTGGTATGACGAAAAATATATAGAGCCAAGCGGCAGGGTTAACACGCAGGACTCTAAAGGAGGGGTGGCAATACCAATGGTAGTGGGCCTCAAAACTAATTTTATAGATGGTTTTGTTATAGGATTTGAAGTGGGTGCACGATATACTTTTTCAGACAACCTTGACGGGAGTAACCACAGCGATTACCCCCAGTTTAGCTTTGGCGACCTGGAGAGTAACGACTGGTATGTATTTACCGGGTTAACGCTAACCTATACTTTTGGAAACAAACCCTGCTACTGCGCAAACTAATTATGAACCAACCTACTATAAATACCGACAACCTGCCTAAGCACCTTGCCATAATAATGGATGGCAACGGGCGTTGGGCCAAGCAAAAAGGGATGTTACGGGTTTTCGGGCACGAAAACGGTACTAAAGCGGTACGCGAAACGGTAGAATCATGCGCAAGGCTTGGTATAGCTAACCTTACTCTTTATGCGTTTTCTACCGAGAACTGGAACCGCCCTAAAATGGAGGTTGATACTCTTATGAAGCTTTTGGTAAGCTCGCTAAAAAAAGAGTTGCCTACCCTTCAGGAAAATAATATCAAACTTATTACAATTGGCAACACCAGCCAGTTGCCCGACTCGGCAAGGAAACAGCTTGCAGAGGTTACAGAGCTTACAAAAACCAACAACCGGATGACGCTTACCCTTGCCCTTAGCTATGGTTCGAGGGAAGAAATTATTTCGGCTGTAAAAGCAATAAGCGAAAAAGTTAAAAACAACACACTTGCAGCAGAAGACATAAATGAATCTACCATCAACAATCACCTGTACACACACAGCCTGCCGGATGTAGACCTTGTGATACGCACCAGCGGAGAACAGCGCATAAGCAACTTTTTGCTTTGGCAGATAGCCTATGCCGAATTTTATTTTACAGATGTTTTATGGCCCGACTTTAGGGAAAAAGATTTACATGAAGCAATTATCAGTTACCAGAAAAGAGAACGCAGATTTGGAAAAACCAGTGAACAAATACAATAAGTTAATGTTTAAAAAAAGCATATTCCTGCTTTTCAGCTTTATTTTATCAGCCCTTAGTTATACCGCCACAGCGCAGGAAACAGAAGGACTGGAGCCCGGAAAAGACTATATAATTGCCGACCTTACTGTTTCGGGCGATTTTACTTATAACCCGCAAAACATAATATTATTTACTGAGCTTAGAAAAGGCCAGACAATCCGCATACCCGGCGAAGAGATTAGTAATGCCATAAAAAGGCTTTGGGAACTGGGGCTTTTCAGCGATGTAAACTTTTATGCTGACAGGGTTGAAGGCGACAGCCTTTACCTTGACCTTGTTGTAAAAGAACTGCCTAAGCTTAATGAGGTAAAAATAAGGGGCGTTAAAAAAGGCAAACAGGAAGGCCTTATTAAAGATACCCAGCTTACAAAAGGAAAATATGTAAACGAAAACCTTGTTACCAATACAAAAAACTATATTGAGAACAAGTACAAAAAAGATGGTTATTACAGCGCTAAGGCCAACATAAACCTTACCCCGGCAGATACTACCAATGCCGTTAACATGCTTATAACCATAGACCGTGGCAGGAAGGTGCGAATCTCTGATATTGCCATTCATGGTAATGAGCAGCTTAGCGACCGCCAGGTAAAGAAAGCGCTAAAAAAGACAAAGGAGAAAAGCTTCCTGAACCCGATACGCATATTTAAGCCGTCTAAATTTATTGGTGAAAAATATAAAGAGGATTTAACCAACCTTGTAGATAAATACAAAGAGAAAGGTTTCCGCGATGCGCGTGTTATTTCCGATACAGTAGTTTACAATCCTAAGAGCAATACTGTAGCTATAGATATTACTGTAGAAGAAGGCCGTAAATACTACTTTGGCGATATTAAATTTTTAGGTAACTCAGTTTATACCAACCAGGAGCTAAGCAGCATATTGGGCATCAAAAAAGGTGATGTATATAACGGAGTATTGTTACAGAAAAGGATTGCCGATAAAGACAGGCCGGATGGCCAGGATATTACTAATGAATACCAGAATAACGGTTACCTGTTTTCTCAGATAAATGCTGTAGAGGTGCGCACCTACAACGACACAATCGATTTTGAGATAAGGATTAGCGAAGGCCCTATAGCCTACTTTAACAACATTACCGTTGTGGGTAACGACAGAACAAATGACAGGGTTATTTACCGCGAATTAAGCACAAGGCCGGGCCAGAGATGGAATAAGGAGGAAGTGGTTAATACTGTAAGGAACCTGGGTACCATGGGCTTTTTTGACCCTGAAACAATAAGGCCGGAAATTAAAAATGCAGATCCTTCTACCGGAACTGTGGACGTAGAATGGCACGTTACCGAAAAAGGCTCAAGCCAGATAGAACTTCAGGGCGGTTATGGCGGCGGTGGCTTTATCGGTACGCTGGGTTTGTCGTTCAATAACTTCTCTGTACGTAATCTTTTCAATAAAGATGCTTACCAGCCGATACCAATGGGAGACGGACAAAAACTATCGCTAAGGGCGCAGGGTAGCACCTACTTCCAAACTTATAGCTTCTCGTTTACAGAGCCATGGCTCGGAGGTAAAAAGCCGGTTCAGTTCTTCAGCTCGCTTTCACACAGCAGGCAGTTTTTATACAACTTCCAGACAAGGGATGTAGACAGGTCGCAAAGCTTTACTATATCATCTATAACACTGGGGCTTGCAAAAAGGCTTAGCGGTTTAGCCGACAGGGTAACATTATCGCACTCGCTAACCTTTCAGTACTATGACCTTAACAACTACAACAACGGATTATTTACTTTTGGTGATGGTGTGTCGCGCAACTTTGCCTACACTATAGAGCTAAGCAGGGATAACAGGGGTAACAGCCTTATTTACCCTACTTACGGCTCACTGTTTAGCGTGAGTGTAAGGGCAACCCCGCCATACTCGCTGTTTAACAATGTAGATTATGCCAACCTGAGAAATCTGCCGGAATATAAATATATTTATGAAGGCAGCACCTATCAGGATGCTAACGGAGACTTTGTTAACCCGGGTGATTATGTACAGGAAGTACCTTCGGCAAACAACCCTACACCGCTTCGTGCACCTTCGGTTGAGTCGGCCGCAGCAGACCCTGCAAAAGTTGACCAGAAACGATTTAATGTACTTGAATACTATAAAATTAAGTTTAAAGGTGACTGGTATACAAGAATATATAATAAATTAGTGCTTCGTTCTCTGGCCGAATTCGGTTTTATGGGAGCCTATAACAGTGACAGGGGGCTTGTGCCTTTTGAAAGGTTCTACCTTGGTGGAGACGGCCTTGCCAACTTTGCGCTTGATGGCCGCGAGGTTATACAGCTAAGGGGTTATCCTAACCAGGCATTATCGTCTATATACGGCGGAACGATATATAATAAGTTTTCGTTAGAGCTTCGCTACCCGGTATCGCTTAAGCAGCAGGCGCAAATATATGTGCTTACTTTTGCCGAAGCGGGTGCGTCATACGACAATTTTACAGAATATAACCCGTTTGTACTTAAACGTTCGGCAGGTTTTGGTTTAAGGGTATTTATGCCTGCCTTCGGCTTGCTGGGTATAGATTTCGGGCATGGTTTCGACCCGTTGCCGGGCTCAACACAAAAGAACGGATGGGAAACGCATTTCATTATTGGACAACAGTTTTAAAAACTGGCATGATATTTTCTAATAGGTAAGAGTTACAGTTATGAAAAAAATATTATTAGTACTTTTCACAGCTTTGGCGGCACTAACGGCAACGGCTCAAAGGGGATTAAAAATCGCCTATATAGACATGGAGTACATCCTTGACAAAGTGCCTGATTATGCCGAGGCTAAAAACCAGCTGGAGCAAAGGGCGCAAAAATGGAAACAGGATATTGAGACCAAAAGAAATGAAATTAATAAACTGAAAGAAAGCCTTGCTACAGAAAAAGCCCTTTTAACCAAAGAGCTTATAGAAGAGCGTGAAGAGGAAATAGCATTTCAGGAAAAAGAACTGCTGGATTACCAAATGAAGCGCTTTGGCCCTACCGGCGATTTAATGACGCAAAAGTCGGTACTGGTAAAACCGATACAGGACCAGGTTTTTAATATTATCCAGGATTTGGCTGAAGCAAGGAATTATGACTTTGTATTTGATAAATCGAGCGACCTTACCATGTTGTTTTCTGCCAAGAGGCACGACATAAGCGACCTTGTTGTGCGCAGGCTTACCAGGACAGCAAGGCAGGAGCAGCTAAGCAATAAAGAGCTTAAAAAGCTGGAAGAGCAGGATGCCCAGGAAGACTTAGAGGCAGACCCGGCTTACCAGGAACGCCAAAAGAAACTGGAAGAAAGACAGGAACTAAGGGAAAAAGCACAGCAGGAGCGTGAAGCAGCCAGAGAAGCCAAGCGCAAAGAGTATGAAGAAAGGCGCCAGCGCATGATTGATGAAAGGGATGCAAAGCGTAATGCACGTAATGGAGGCACTACAGAAACGCCTGCTACAAACACTACCGGTACTGAAGATGATACCACACCTACGAATGAAAACAGGCCGGCCGCAACCCCTACTCCTAAAAGCAACACTGCACAACCGGTACCCGGAGAAAACGGCAAAAGTGTAAAAACAACTGCTACCGAAACTCCTGAAGAAGGCACAACGGAAGAAGTTAACAAACAAAATACGGCACAAGATGCAAGAGCAGAACGCCAGCGTGTTCTTGATGAGCAACGAAAAGCTGCCGCAGAAAAAAGACAAAAAGCCATAGAAGAGAGGCAGGCTGCAAGAAAAGCACGCGAAGAAGAAAAAAATAAAAAAACGAACGAGGCTGCACCGGCAACGGATAGCCCTGACAGCACAGACGACGAAGAATAAGAAACTAAAAACAAAAATTAATTAAATACCTAAAATGATGAAACATCTGAAATCTTTATTAATTGCCGCAGTACTTTTTGTTGGAATGAGCCAAACGGTATCGGCACAGGCTAAAGTAGCGCATATAAATGTTGAAGAGCTAATGACCGCAATGCCGGAGATGAAAGCCGCCAACACCCAGCTTGAAAACTACGGAAAAACTTTTGAAACAGAGTACAAAGCTATGGTAGAAGAGTATCAGGCAAAAATTAAAAAGTATGATCAGGAAGCTGCAACCGTTAGTGATGCTATAAACGAAACCCGCACACAGGAAGTTCAGGAAATGGGTGCAAGGATACAGCAGTACCAGCAAAATGCCGGTAAAGAAATACAAAAGAAAAGAGAAGAAATTCTAAAGCCAATACTTGAAAAAGCTAAAAACGCAATACAAAAAGTTGCTAAAGATAAAGGATATCAGTATGTATTAGATTCAACTGTGGGCAGCGGTGTTATTGTTGCTGAAGGTCCGGATCTTATGGCTGATGTAAAAAAAGAACTTAAGTTCTAGTACTTAAAAATAAACTCTTATAAACCAAACGGCTCATTACTGAGCCGTTTTTTTATTTATTTTTGTTTTCATGGAGAGCAGTAAAAATCCTATTGGCTTATTCGATTCAGGTATTGGGGGCACCTCAATATGGAGGGAGATTAACAACCTTCTGCCTAACGAAAGTACAATATATCTTGCCGACAGTAAAAATGCCCCTTATGGGCAAAAATCTAAGGAAGAAATAGTAGACCTGAGTATTAAAAATACGGAATTCCTGCTCAAACAAAACTGCAAGCTTATAGTTGTAGCCTGCAATACTGCCACTACAAATGCCATTAAAGAGCTAAGGGAGAAGTACAATGTGCCCTTTATTGGCATTGAGCCTGCCATTAAGCCTGCCGCATTGCAAACCAAAACAGGCACAGTAGGCATACTCGCCACAAAAGGAACCCTTAACAGCGAACTATTCCATAAAACTGTAGCCGGGTTGCAGGATATAAAAATAATGGAGCAGGTGGGCTTTGGGCTTGTTCAGCTAATAGAAGACGGAAAGCTTGGATCTGCTGAACTTGATATATTATTGGAGCAATACCTGCGCCCTATGATTGAAGCTAATATAGACTGCCTTGTTTTAGGATGTAGCCATTACCCCTACCTTATCCCGCAGATAAAAAAAATACTGCCCCCTGATGTTAAAATAATAGATTCAGGAGAGGCCGTGGCACGCCAGACTAAGAAAATCCTCGAAAAGAATAATCTGCTTAATAAAAGTAGCGGCCAAAGCAGCCAGATATTTTACACCAACGCAAATCCTGCTGTTTTACGAATGATTGTCGGGAACAGCCATATTGTTACCGAAGAAGATTTTTAAGCTGCAGGAACGGCTTTATTTAAGCCACGAAGAGTACATCACGTAGTTATTAGAGATACGCTCTATCTCTCCTGCAAAATCTGATTCATTTATCTCTTTAACTTTTTTAGCAGGTACACCTGCATAAATAGAACCCGGCTCAACAACAGTATTTTGTGTTACAACCGCACCAGCCGCAATTATAGAGTTACTGCCTATAATGCAGTTATCCATAACAATTGCACCCATCCCGATAAGTACATTATCATTAACCTTGCATCCATGCACAATTGCATTATGCCCTATAGAAACATTGTCGCCAATTTCTGTTGGGTGCTTTTGGTAGGTGCAATGAATTACAGCCCCATCCTGTATATTAACCTTATTACCTACTTTAATGTAATGCACATCACCCCGCACAACAGCATTAAACCATATGCTGCACTCACTGCCTAAAGTTACATCTCCAATAACTGTTGCATTTTCGGCAACAAAACAATCTTCAGGGATCTGCGGATATTTTCCGTTTACTTCTTTTATAACCATACTACAAAAAAATTGTCCCGATAAAATACCGGGACAGAACTAATAATATTACTTTATAATTAATTAACTGCAGGACAATTACAGTCGTATTTTTCTCTTTTACAGAATAGGTTTATACCTAATGTTATCTGGTGGAACCCGCTGTTATCAAACCTTACATCTCCTGTAAGATAAGAATAAGTATAAGCAAACATAAAGTTTTTATAATTTACACCAATTATCGGGGTAAAGTATTGAAGCCTTTGGTCTACAGAGCCACCATCATTATCTACATACTGAGCACCTTCAAGGCTTCTCCTGTATGAAAGACCACCCCAAAGCCTGCCAAAATCAAGTTCTTTATAAACTTTAAGGTTGACATCTATTGTTCTTTCTTTAGTTTCGTCTACAGCCTGTAACATTATAGACGGTTCCCATTGCAAAGCATCTTGATATCCAAAAACATAACCTATACTAAGAAGGTATTTTTTTAGGTTATCACTTTCAATATCGGTATAAAGATCCCTCTTGCTTGCTATAACGTTCTTAGCCGTAAAGTGTGCATAAAAATCAAGGTAGTGATAAGAGGCGCCTACATCTATATTAAAGTAAGAGTCTTTTTGTTGCATCCCCCCGTCTATGATAGGGTCAAACTCAGGGCCAAATTCAGTTTCATCAAGTCGGCTCTCAACAAGTCCTGCACTTAAACCGAAAGAAAGCATATTAAGGTCGTAGTCACTTCTTGAAAACCTGATGTGGTGGGCATAGGTTGCCTTTGCACCGGTTTGAGAGTGGTATCCGTTCTTATCATTAAAAGCAATAATACCAATACCGGACTGTTCTCCTACGCTGCCGTTAAAACTAAGCGTCTGAAGCTGCGGCGCATCTTCCTGGCCAAACCATTGCTGGCGTGCTGTAAGTCTTATTTTAGCACAATTTGCCGCACCCGCCATTGATGGATGGATGAGATAATAGTTATCAGAAAGATAGTCTGAATAAACAGCAATACCCTCCTGAGAAAAAGACAGCTGTGCTGCAAACAATCCAAAAATTAAGTAAAACTTTTTAAAATTCATGTTGACCTTATCGTTTAATGAGAAATGCGCTTCCTTTTTTATCTGACCAAAAGGCACTGTTATAATCTGTATCCTACCTCGTTTACAATACCATAACTCAGTACAGCTATATTTTATTGCCTTTTTTTTGCATAGCGGTCAAATATATAAATTTTTGCGTTAGGTTGGTAATTTAATGCTAATATTATTAAAAAAATGCTGCCATTGCTGGCAGCATTTTATATGTAAATCTGCAATTATCGTTTTAGCGAGAAGTGCGCCTTGAACTCGAATGGAAGTTCTACGGTTTCTTCTACCATCATCGGTTCGTTGGTATTAGGATCCCTTATGA
>NZ_JAMWYY010000040.1 GCF_024305175.1 Flavobacterium sp. | reverse complement strand
AACCAAGAGAGCATATAACACTAATTATAGCAACAACAGTCATGTAAAATTGATATAAAAATATTTTTTTAAGATTAGCACATCCTGTCATCAACACAATATTTATTCATTCTAAATAAAAATTAAACCCGCTCGAACAATACAATTTAAAAAGGATTATTCATTTTAAAGTTTCGCGTGTATATTTGTGAATTATTTACTAAAATTAGCTGACAAATGGAGACTACCCAGGTAGACTATTTCCCGATACTGATGCAATTGCTGCTGGCTGTAGGTTTTGTGGGGGGCACAATAGCCATTTCAAACTTTCTTGGCCCAAAACGCAATTCTGTAAACAAAGACAAAAACTTTGAGTGCGGTATAGAATCTATAGGTAACGCACGCATACCGTTTTCTGTTAAATATTTCCTTGTAGCCATACTCTTTGTTTTGTTTGACGTAGAGGTTATTTTTATGTATCCGTGGGCGGTAAACTTCCGCGCTATGGGCATGGAGGGCTTCCTTAAAATGGGCATATTCATGCTGCTGCTTATCGTAGGCTTCTTCTATGTTATGAAGAAAAAAGGGCTTGAGTGGGAATAAATTGAAATACTGCCTGTTCGGAACGCTTTTTGCGACCTATACAGCAGTAATCAAAAATTAAGAAAAATGAGCAAATCAACAGATATAAAAATGGTTAATGCACCTGCCGGTGTAGAGGGGCAGGGCTTTTTTGCCACTAAGTTGGATGAGGTGGTAGGGCTTGCACGTGCTAACTCGCTTTGGCCACTGCCTTTTGCAACTTCCTGCTGCGGTATAGAGTTTATGGCAACCATGGCTTCTCATTATGATGTGGCCCGTTTTGGTTCAGAGCGTATGAGCTTTTCACCACGCCAGGCAGATATGCTTCTGGTAATGGGTACCATTGCTAAAAAAATGGCACCAATATTACGCCAGGTATATGAGCAGATGAGCGAGCCACGCTGGGTTATAGCCGTAGGCGCCTGCGCATCTTCGGGTGGTGTTTTTGATACTTACTCAGTACTGCAGGGCATAGATAAGGTTATACCGGTAGATGTTTATGTTCCAGGATGCCCGCCAAGGCCCGAGCAGATACTGGAAGGCATTATGGAGTTGCAGGAAATTGTAAAATCAGAATCTGTAAGAAGAAGGAATTCGCCGGAGTATAAAGAACTTTTGGCATCATATAATATTTCATAAAGACAGTATGGCTTTAGAAACATCTGTTATCCAAGACAGTCTTACGCAAAAATTCGGCGACAGTGTTACCGGATTTATCCAGATAAAAGACATTTTTTCTTTTGAAGTAGCTGCACAAAGCGCTAATGAAGTACTGCGTTTTCTTAAAGAAGACCCCGAAATGCGCTTTAATTTCTTAACTGACGTGTGCGGCATTCACTATCCCGATAATGAGAAGGAGAGGCAGTTTGCTGTAGCATACCACATGCATAACTGGGTAGACAACGTGCGCATAAGGTTTAAGAGCTACCTTAACGGAGACAACCCCGAAATAGACACGGCAACCAACCTGTTTTTAAGCGCCAACTGGCAGGAACGCGAAACGTATGATTTTTACGGCATTGTGTTTAATGGCCACCCGCAGCTTAAGCGCATCCTTAACATGGATGAGATGGACGTTTTCCCGATGCGCAAAGAATATCCTCTTGAAGACGGCGGAAGGACTGATAAAGACGACCGTTTCTTTGGAAGGACAATAGACAATAGATAATAATGAACCTGAAATAATTCAATATAAATGTCAGACCTGTTATTACCACCGGAGCACCGCTATGCCGAGATGATCAAGAAAAGGCAGAATGAGGATGGCAGTGAACTGTCTATACTTAACCTGGGGCCTACTCACCCTGCAACGCACGGTATTTTCCAGAACATATTGCTTATGGACGGTGAAAGGGTGCTTGATGGCGAGGGTACAGTAGGGTATATTCACCGCGCTTTCGAAAAAATTGCCGAGAACAGGCCGTTTTACCAGATAACACCACTTACCGACAGGATGAATTACTGCTCTGCCCCCATTAACAACATGGCGTGGTGGATGACGCTGGAGAAGACGCTTGACATTGAAGTACCGAAAAGGGTACAGTATATGAGGGTTATTATTATGGAGCTGGCACGTATTGCCGACCATATTATATGTAACTCTGTACTAGGTGTAGATACAGGTGCACTTACAGGTTTCCTTTATGTTTTTCAGTACAGGGAAAAAATTTACGAAATATACGAAGAGATATGCGGTTCCAGGTTAACGACCAACATGGGCCGTATTGGCGGTTTTGAAAGAGACTGGAGCCCTGCCGTGTGGAAAAAGATAGATGAATTCCTTAACGAATTCCCGGGCATCTGGTCAGAGTTTGAAAACCTTCTTTCGCGCAACAGGATATTTATGGACCGCACCATTGGTGTAGGGCCAATTTCTGCCGAAAAGGCAATAAGTTATGGCTTTACCGGCCCGAACCTTCGTGCTGCGGGTATAGATTATGATGTGCGTGTTATGACGCCGTACAGTTCTTACGAAGATTTTGAATTTGATATCCCGGTTGGAGAATCGGGCGATACATATGACAGGTTCTGCGTGCGTAACGCAGAGGTTTGGGAAAGCTTAAAAATTATCCGCCAGGCAATTGATAAGATGCCTGAAGGGCCTTTCCACGCAAACGTTCCTGATTATTACCTGCCTCCTAAAGAAGATGTTTACAACAACATGGAGGCACTTATTTACCACTTTAAAATTGTAATGGGTGAAGTACCTGTACCAAAAACCGAAATATACCATGCGGTAGAAGGCGGTAACGGAGAGCTGGGCTTTTACCTGATAACCGACGGAAGCCGCACACCTTTCAGGCTGCACTTCCGCAGGCCGTGTTTTATATATTACCAGGCATTTAATGATATGATAAAGGGCCAGATGCTGAGTGATGCCATTGCAACACTATCGAGCCTTAACGTTATTGCCGGAGAGCTTGATGCTTAAATTGTAATTTTAAATTATAAATTCTGAATTTTGTATTTTAAAGTTCGAAATTCAAAACAGAAAATTAACGTATGGAAGTTAGTCACATACACCAGGACATAAACATTACACCTGAGCTTCAGGCCAGGATAAATGAGCTGTTAAGCCACTACCCTGCCGATAAAAAGAAATCGGCTTTGCTGCCGGTATTGCACGAAGTACAGGATGCCCATAACAACTGGCTTAGTGTTCCGCTTCAGGATAAAGTTGCCGAAATGCTTGAGATACAACCTATAGAAGTATATGAGGTGGTAACGTTTTATACAATGTATAACCAAAAGCCTATCGGCAAATATATGTTTGAGTTTTGCCGTACATCGTGCTGCGCGGTGCGTGGTGCCGAAGACCTTATGGAATATACCTGCAACAAACTTGGTGTTAAGGTTGGCGAGGTTACGGCCGACGGCCTGTTCCAGGTGGTAGGCGTAGAATGCCTGGGGGCCTGCGGCTATGCGCCAATGCTTGAGCTGGGCGACTACTATTATGAAAAACTGGATAAAGCAAAGATGGACCAGCTTATAGAAGACTGCCGTGCCGGTAAAATAGATTTACATAAAATGACCATTACACAATAACAATGGGACGCAAAATATTATTAGAACACATAAATGTACCGGGTATAAAAACCTATGAAATATACCGCAAAATGGGCGGGTATGCTTCTGTGGAGAAAGCCCTTAAAAGCATGTCGCCGGACGAGGTAGTGGAAGAAGTGAAAACTTCGGGGCTGCGCGGCCGTGGCGGTGCGGGTTTCCCTACCGGTATGAAATGGAGTTTCATCGATAAAAAATCGGGTAAGCCAAGGCACCTTGTATGCAATGCCGACGAGTCGGAGCCGGGTACTTTTAAAGACCGTTTCCTTATGGAGTACATTCCCCACCTTTTAATTGAGGGAATGATAACGTCAAGCTATGCACTCGGCTGTAACTTATCTTATATATACATCCGTGGCGAATATATGTGGGTATACCGCATATTAGAGAATGCTATTAAAGAAGCCTACGCTGCCGGATGGCTTGGCAAGAATATTATGGGTACAGGCTGGGACCTTGACCTGCATGTACATTGCGGTGCCGGGGCCTACATTTGTGGCGAGGAAACCGCACTTATAGAGTCGCTGGAAGGTAAAAGGGGTAACCCGAGGATAAAACCTCCATTCCCTGCGGTTAGCGGTTTATGGGCTAACCCAACCGTGGTAAACAACGTAGAGAGTATAGCCGCTGTGCCGTGGATAGTAAATAACAGCGGTGCAGAATATGCCAAAATAGGCATTGGCCGCTCTACAGGAACAAAACTGATATCAGCATCGGGGCATTGCAAAAACCCGGGCGTATATGAAATAGAACTGGGCCTTGGTGTGGATGAGTTTATGAACTCTGACGAATACCTTGGCGGAATGATGGATGACAGGCCATTAAAAGCATTGGTTCCGGGAGGATCATCAGTGCCTATTTTACCTGCTAATCTAATATTTAAAACATCTGAAGGCAACGACAGGCTTATGAGCTACGAATCGCTTAGCGACGGTGGCTTTGCAACCGGGTCTATGCTGGGTTCGGGTGGTTTTATTGTGTATAATGACACTACCTGCGTAGTGCGCAACACATGGAATTTCTCGAGGTTTTACCACCATGAAAGCTGCGGGCAGTGCTCGCCTTGCCGCGAAGGTACAGGCTGGCTTGAAAAGGTGTTGCACCGCATAGAAACAGGCTACGGCCGTGAAGAAGACATTGAACTGTTATGGGACATACAACGCAAAATAGAAGGTAATACCATCTGCCCGCTGGGCGATGCTGCGGCATGGCCGGTAGCGGCGGCAATACGCCACTTCCGCGATGAGTTTGAGTACCACGTGCGTTTCCCTGAAAAGATAAAGAACCGCGACCACTTTGTAGCTGAACCTTTTGAAAAGGTAAAGCATCTGGTAGCGAAACAGGAGGTATAAACGCCCCTCCCGGCCTCCCCAAAGTGGAGGTGAACAAAGGCTCACTGAATAAGAATATAAAATTTAACCTGTATAATTCCCCCTTCGGGGGTTAGGGGGCTGAAATTATGAAAGTAACAATAGACGGCCAGAGTATAGAAGTAGAACCGGGAACAACCATCCTGCAGGCTGCGCGAATGATAGGCGGCGAATCCGTTCCGCCGGCAATGTGCTATTATTCTAAACTAAAAGGAAGCGGTGGTAAATGCCGTTGCTGCTTAGTAGAAGTTAGCAAAGGCAGCGAGGCCGACCCAAGGCCTATGCCTAAGCTGATGGCATCATGCGTAACCGGTGTTATGGACGGTATGGAGGTAAAAAGCATCTCATCCGAAAGGGTATTGGATGCAAGGAAATCAGTTACTGAGTTCCTGCTTATCAACCACCCGCTGGATTGCCCTGTGTGCGACCAGGCAGGCGAATGTGATTTGCAAAACCTTAGCTTTAAGCATGGTGCTGCCAAAACACGCTTTATTGAAGAGAAGCGCACATTTGAGCCTGAAAGCATAGGGCCGTACATACAACTGCACATGAACCGCTGCATACTGTGCTACCGTTGCGTTATGACTGCCGACCAACTTACCGACGGCAGGGTGCACGGCGTAATGAACCGTGGCGACCACGCGCAGATTTCTACCTATATATCGAAAGCTATTGATAACGAGTTTAGCGGCAACATGATTGATGTTTGCCCGGTAGGCGCGCTTACTGATAAAACGTTCCGCTTTAAGCAGAGGGTATGGTTCAACAAACCGTACAACGCCCACAGGGATTGCGACAAATGCTGCGGCAAGACCACACTTTGGATGTTTGGTGATGAGATACAAAGGGTAACTGCCCGTAAGGATGTGTACCACGAAGTAGAAGAATTCATCTGTAACGAGTGCCGCTTTGAGCATAAAGACCCGGCTGACTGGGTTATTGAAGGGCCGAGGAAATTTGAGAAAGATTCGGTTATCAACCAGAATAACTATACAAGGGAACTTAAGCCGGTTAAAATCGAGACTGAAAAGAATATCCTTTTAGGGCGCGATATAGACAGGAAGAAGATCAGTATGAAAGATGTTCCGCTTGACGCTGAAGAAATGAAAGAACTTAAAGAAGGAAACGTATAGGTATGGATCAGGCTATAATTATAGAGAAAAGTGTTATTATAATTGCGGTATTTGCCCTTACCATGCTAATGGCAATGTACTCTACCCTTGCCGAGCGTAAGATAGCCGCATGGCTTCAGGACCGTATAGGCCCTAACCGTGCCGGTAAAGGTGGAATTTTACAGCCGCTTGCAGATGGTTTAAAACTGTTTGCCAAAGAAGAGTTCTTCCCTAACACGCCAAATAAATTCCTTTTTATAGTAGGCCCGGGCATCTCTATGGCTACTGCGCTTATGACGAGCGCTGTTATACCGTGGGGTGACAGGCTGCACCTTTTTGGCCGCGATATTATATTACAGGCTACCGATATTGATGTGGCAATACTATATGTATTTGGTGTTTTATCTGTAGGTGTATATGGCATCATGATTGGCGGGTGGGCTTCTAACAATAAGTTCTCCCTTATGAGTGCCATGCGTGCCTCCTCTCAAATGATATCGTATGAAGTGGCGATGGGCTTGTCTATCATTGCACTAATTATGATGACAGGGACGCTTAGCCTTCGCGAAATCGCGGCAGGGCAAAGCGGCATGAACTGGAATGTATTTTACCAGCCCGTTGGCTTCCTTATCTTTTTAGTGTGTTCGTTTGCGGAAACCAACCGTACCCCTTTTGACCTTGCCGAGTGTGAGGCCGAGCTTATTGGTGGTTACCATACTGAATATTCATCTATGAAAATGGGCTTTTACCTGTTTGCGGAGTATGCGAGTATGTTTATATCATCTACCATACTTGCCGTACTTTACTTTGGTGCCTACAACTATCCGGGTATGGACTGGGTAGAGAACAACTGGGGCATTAACATCGCCAACATTTTAGGTATAATGGCATTGTTTATTAAACTTTGCGGCTTTATATTCTTCTATATGTGGGTAAGGTGGACAGTGCCAAGGTTCCGTTACGACCAGCTTATGCGCCTGGGATGGAAAATGCTTATTCCGCTTAGCATAGCCAACATTGTTATAACAGGCCTGGTAATTTTATTAGCCGACTAACCTTAAGGCAAGAGATTTTACAAACACCTGAACTCAGGTTAAACAATATTAGAAATGTCAATAGAAACCGTATCATTATCGGGAAGGAAGAAGGAGGTATCTAACAAAAAGATGACCTTTGCAGAGAGCCTTTACCTCGTTGCCATCTTTAAGGGGCTGATGATTACTATAAAGCACCTTTTCAAGAAAAAGGTAACCATACGCTACCCGGAGCAGGCAAGGCCGCTAAGCCCGGTTTACAGGGGCCAGCACATGCTGATGCGTGATGAAGAAGGCCGTGAGCGCTGTACTGCCTGCGGACTTTGCGCACTATCATGCCCTGCAGAAGCCATTACCATGAAGGCTGCCGAAAGGACTCCGGAAGAAAAGCACCTTTACAGGGAAGAAAAATATGCCTCTATTTATGAAATAAACATGCTGCGCTGCATTTTTTGCGGACTTTGCGAAGAGGCATGCCCTAAGCAGGCTATTTACCTTACCAAAAGCAGGGTTATGGTTAAGCCAAGTACTGACAGGGAAGACTTTATTTATGGTAAAGATAAACTGGTTATGCCCTTAGATATGGCTATTAAGAACACTCAAAACCAAGCGGCTAATTAATATGATAACAACATTATTTTATATTTTATCGGCCTTTACATTAGCGACTGCGTTTTTAACCATCTTCAGTAAAAACCCTATTCACAGCGCTATTTACCTTGTGCTTTGCTTTTTCTCTATTGCCGGGCATTACCTTATGTTCAATGCACAATTCCTTGCTATAGTACACATAATAGTATATTCGGGGGCTATCATGATATTGATGCTCTTTACGATAATGCTCATGAACCTGAATAAGGAAGACGAAAAAAATAAAACCCTGTGGTCGCGGCTTGCGGCTGTTATATCATTTTGCCTTGTAGCACTTGTACTGCTTGCCGCTTTTATAAAAGCACAGCAAACAGGATATACCTATGAAGTATCGGGAGAGGACTACCAGTCTATCAAAGTTTTAGGACAGGTATTGCTTAACGACTATATGGTTCCGTTTGAGTTTGCCTCTGTACTGCTGCTGGTATCAATGATTGGGGCAGTACTATTGTCTAAAAAAGAACACATCAACAACTAATATGGAAAATATCTTACAGGAGATAGGCATCGACAATTATATATACCTTTCTGCATTATTGTTTTGTGTGGGTGCCTTTGGGGTTCTTTACAGGAGGAATGCCATTGTAATGTTCATGTCTATAGAGATTATGCTGAATGCCGTTAACCTTTTGCTGGTAGCTTTTTCTACTTACCACCAGGATGCCGCAGGGCAGGTTTTCGTGTTCTTCTCTATGGCAGTTGCAGCAGCCGAGGTAGCCGTAGGGCTTGCCATACTGGTAGCTGTGTACAGGAACATCAGTAACATTGATATCGATAACTTAAAGAAACTAAAAGGATAACGCCTGATGGAGACAAATTTGGCATTACTACTACTATTAGCGCCCTTATTTGGGTTTTTAATCAACATATTTGCGGGGAAAAAACTTAGCGGTAATCTTTCTGGCACTCTTGGCTCACTTGCCGTTGCCATATCGTTTGGTGTAACCTTGTTCTTTTTCCTTCAGGTAAACAATACCGGAGAGCCTGTAATGGTTAACCTGTACACCTGGATGAAAATGGTAAACTTCGACATTAATTTCGGTTTCCAGCTCGACCAGCTTTCTTTACTATGGCTGATGTTTGTTACCGGTATCGGTACCCTTATACATATTTACTCTATCAGCTATATGCATGATGATGAGAACATCCATAAGTTCTTTGCTTACCTTAACCTGTTCGTCTTCTTCATGATGATACTGGTTATGGGCAGCAACCTGCTTATCATGTTCATCGGTTGGGAAGGTGTAGGGCTTTGCTCTTACCTGCTTATCGGCTTTTGGTATAAAAAGCATGAATATAACGACGCTGCTAAGAAAGCCTTTATCATGAACCGTATTGGTGACTTAGGTTTCTTAATAGGTATTTTTATCATTGGTTACCTTTTCCACAGTGTTGAGTATAATGATATACGCAACATTATTGCAAGCGGTGAAGCAGATATAGATATGGCTTGGCTTGGTATAGCTACCCTGTGCCTGTTTATTGGTGCATGTGGTAAAAGTGCGCAAATACCGCTTTATACATGGCTGCCCGATGCAATGGCAGGGCCAACACCGGTATCGGCGCTTATACACGCTGCAACCATGGTTACGGCCGGTATCTTCATGATAACAAGGCTAAACTTTGTTTTCGACCTTACTCCGGATATTCAGCATATCATAGCTATTGTAGGTGCCATTACATCATTAGTGGCGGCAACTATTGGCCTTGCCCAGAATGACATTAAAAAAGTACTTGCCTACTCTACTGTATCGCAGTTAGGGCTTATGTTCATGGCACTTGGCTTTGGTGCTTATGAGGTTGCTGTTTTCCACGTAATAACACATGCTTTCTTTAAAGCCTGCCTGTTTTTGGGTTCAGGTTCGGTTATACATGCTATGCATGGCGAGCAGGATATGCGCAACATGGGCGGACTTAAAAAGGTTATGGGCATTACCTTTGCCACCTTTATGATTTCTACTCTTGCCATTTCGGGCTTACCGCCTTTCTCGGGCTTCTTCTCTAAAGATGAAATTTTAATGACTGCTTTTCACCACGATAAAGTACTGTGGATAATAGGCTCATTAGCTTCTATAATGACCGCATTCTATATGTTCCGCCTGGTATTCCTTACCTTCTACAAAGACTTCAGGGGTACAGAGGAGCAGAAACACCACCTGCACGAATCGCCGGGACTGATAACGTTCCCGCTTATAGTCCTTGCTATACTGGCATTAGTGGGTGGCGCTATAAGCCTGCCGGGCAGCAGCTGGCTAAACCACTACCTCGCACCGGTAATTGCTAACCCGGCACAACACCATGCGCTTGGCACTACAGAATATATGCTTATGGGAATAGCTGTTGTGGGTGCGCTTATAGGTATAGGCCTTGCTTACACCAAATACATCAGTAAAGCGCAGGTACCGCCACAGGACAGCGAGATTACAGGATTCACAAAAGTGGTATATAACAAGTTTTATGTAGATGAAATATATATGGCTGTTATAGTCAAGCCTATTTATGCCATAGGCAGCTTCTTTAAAAATGTTACCGAGGCAGCCATTAGCGGCTTCGTGTTTGGGCTGGGCCGTGCCGCCACACTTATAGGGGCGCAGGGCAGGTACATACAAAACGGAAGCGTAGGCTTTTACCTGCTGATATTTGTACTGGGCATGTGCTCTGTTATAGCTTATATTTTCTTAAAATAATCATTACCTGATGGACGTATCTTTTATACTTATTACTTTACTGTTCGGGGCTGCTGCTACCTACTTTGTTGGCGATAAATGGGCCTCCAGGGCTGCATTGATTTTCAGTACGGCGGCATTTGCGGCAACCCTTTATGTAATTTACCGTTACAATTTGGGCGAAGGCGTAAGTTATGCCCAAAAATGGATAAGCAACCCACGGGTAATATTAGGCTTTCAGGCAGATGGCATGTCGTTATCAATGGTATTGCTTACCACTGCGCTAACGCCAATTATAGTACTAACCTCTTTTGGAAACCTTTTCCCAAAAAGCAGGGCTTTTTATGCGCTTATACTTTTCATGGCATTTGCAATGGCAGGTACTTTCCTTGCGGTAGATGGCATGGTTTATTACATCTTCTGGGAATTATCATTAATACCAATATATTTTATTGCACTGCGCTGGGGTAGCGGCGATGCCGAAACCAGGAAAAAAGATGTGGTTAAATTCTTTATCTACACTTTTGCAGGCTCGCTTTTTATGCTTGTAGCGTTTATATACCTGTACACAAAAGCAGGCGATTTCCTTGATATCCATCTTTACAATATTCAGCTGAGCAAAACAGAAGAGCTTTTAATATTCCTTTGCTTCTTCCTGGCTTATGCCATAAAAATACCTGTTATACCTTTCCACACATGGCAGGCTAATGTGTACCAGAAAGCACCTGCTGCGGGTACCATGCTGCTATCAGGTATTATGCTTAAAATGGCACTATACAGTATTGTAAGGTGGCAATTGCCTATTGCGCCAAATGCAGCTAACGAATACAAATACTTTTTTATAGCGCTTTGCGTTGCGGGTGTTATATATGGCTCTGTACTTGCACTTAAGCAAACCAACCTTAAAAAACTGCTTGCCTACTCATCTCTGGCTCACGTTGGGCTTATTGCTGCAGGTGCTTACACGCTTACGCTTGACGGCCTTAGAGGGGCATTCCTGCAAATGATTGCACACGGCTTTGTGGTTGTAGGATTGTTTTATGCCGCCGAAATCATATCGCGCAGGTATGGTACCGAAGAAATTTCAGAAATGGGTGGTATAAGGATACAGGCTGCAAAATTTGCCAGTATGTTCATGATACTGGTAATGGCATCAGTAGCGTTGCCTACAACATTTAACTTTATTGGTGAATTTGAACTCTTATACAGCCTTGCACAGGCCAATATATGGCTGGCAGTATTGGGCGGTACTACTATTATTCTGGGTGCTTTTTATATGCTGAGGATGTTTCAGCAGGTTATGCTTGGCGATAAAGGGAGTAAAGTGTTTGCAGATGTTACGTTTGGCGAAGGCTTTACATTCATAATCATTATTGCCGTACTGATCTTTTTCGGTCTGTACCCAAAACCGATAATAGACTTTTTGACACCTGCCTTACAAAAGGTATTACTGAACATTAACCCGATAAATTAAGCCAAGATATAAAATGAACACATTAATAGCTATTGCGGGATTAGGGATTGTTTGCCTTATAGCTGAAATTTTCAACCTCAGGAAAGCCATAGTACCCGTTACTATTATAGGGCTTATGGCAATACTTGGCCTTACCGTAAATGATTATTTTGGGCTTGGGCTTGATACTGCAAATACAGAGCGTACTGAAGCATTTTACAACAACATGATTGTAAACAACAGCTACGCCATGGCGTTTACCGGATTGTTTATAGTGCTAACTATATTTCTTGTTGCACTTACGCCTGAATTCCATAAAAACCATAAAGCAAAATTATCTGACTTTGTTGCCATAAAGCTGTTCCTGCTTGCAGGCGCTGTAGCAATGGTATCATTCGGGAACCTCGCCATGTTCTTTTTGGGTATAGAAGTACTTTCTATAGCATTATATGTGCTTGCCGCAAGCGAGCCAAAGAACATAAAAAGTAACGAGGCAGGTATGAAATACTTCCTTATGGGTGCATTTGCATCGGGAATACTTCTATTTGGTATAGCGCTTATATATGGCGCTACAGGTTCATTTGATAATACCGCCATATATGCAGCCGTGCTTACAGGTAACCTGCCGGGCTGGTTCTTTATGGGTATTGTAATGCTTAGCATAGGAGTGCTGTTTAAAATAGCCGCAGTGCCATTCCATTTTTGGGCACCTGACGTTTACCAGGGTTCTCCTGCACTAACTACCGCAACCATGAGTACACTGGCAAAAGTTGCCGCTATGGCCGCCTTCTTTAAACTGATGAGTAACCTTAACCATACTGTTCCGGGCGCATATATAACCATCATTATAATTGTATCTGTATTGAGTATGACCGTTGGTAACCTGATGGCATTAAAGCAGGACAGCGTGAAGCGTATGCTGGCATTTTCGGGTATATCTCATGCCGGGTTTATGCTTATGGTGTTCTTAAACCCTATGGTAATGAAAGGCGTGCTGCTGTATTATGCTGCAGCTTATGCCCTTGCCGGTATTGCAGCTTTTGCAGTAATACTATATGTAACCTCAGGCAAAGAAAATGAAGATGTGTACCAGTTTAACGGACTTGGCAAAACCAACCCGTTAATGGCGGCAGTACTTACCTGCTCGCTGCTTTCTATGGCGGGTATCCCGATATTCTCAGGCTTCTTCGGTAAGTTCTTCCTGTTCGAAAACGTACTTGAAAACGGTTTTGTATATGTTGTCATAGCAGGTGTAATCAACTCGATTATCAGCGTTGGTTACTACTTTAAACTTATACTGGCCATGTATAATAAAGATGCCGTAGGCGAAGCCGTAAAAGTGCCTGTATCATACAGTATTGTTGCCGTTGCGGCGATATTGCTTAACCTTGCAATAGGGCTTTACCCTGATGCGGTGCTACATCTTATAAAATAAAACAAACACATATAAATACTAAGGGCTGCCAAATGGCAGCCCTTAGTATTATAGTATCAGCTGCTACACAGCGGTATATCCGCCATCTGCAATTATATAACTGCCTGTGGTAAATGATGACTTATCCGAACTCAGGAAAACCACCAGATCAGCTATTTCTTCCGGTTTGCCCAGACGGTTCATGGGAGCCTTACCCTTAATGGCGCTAAGCGAATCCTCGTCAAGATTATCATCCAACAGCGGCGTGTGAATATAACCCGGGCCTACTGCATTGCAGCGTACGTTTTTTTGTCCATATTCAGCCGCTATGTTTTTGGTAAGCCCCACAACACCATGCTTGGCTGCTGTATAGGCGGCACTCATGGGCGCGGCAACAGTCCCGTGAATAGAAGCCATGTTAACTATACTACCGCCGACGTTTTTAACCATTTGCTCCAGTTGGTAGCGGCAGGCATAAAAAACACCGTTAAGGTTAACGGCTATAACCTTATCCCATCCCTCAACCGGATATTCGCCAGTAAGGGCAGCAGGGCCGCCTATACCGGCATTGTTACAGGCAATATCAAGCCTGCCATACTTTGCTACAATGGCTTCAACAGCCTTTTTATTATCCTCTGCCTTCGATGAGTCGGCATACACAAAAAAAGCTTCCCCTCCGGCATCTTTAATTATCTGTACGGTTGCTTCGCCGTGTTCATTATTAATATCGCTAACGGCTACTTTTGCGCCTTCTCGGGCATAGGCTACTGCTACGGCACGACCTATACCGGAACCCGCTCCGGACACAAAGGCCACCTTATCTTTAAGTAATGACATAATATATATTTTTGGTTATATCTATAAAGTTACAATACTTACAGCAAACACTTGTATATACAAATATGATTTAATATTTATTTAAGATACTAATATTTAAATCAGCATTTGATAAGATTATTTTCTTATATTGATTATATTTGCTCTTATGTTTGCCCTGATTGACTGTAATAATTTTTATGTTTCCTGCGAAAGGGTTTTTCAGCCCGAGTGGAACGGCAGGCCCGTTGTGGTACTCTCCAACAACGATGGCTGTATCATTTCGCGTTCAGAAGAAGCAAAGGCACTCGGTATAGGCATGGCTTCACCCGAGTTTAAAATCCGCGAACAGTTAAAGAAAAACGGTGTAAAAGTATTCTCGAGTAACTATTCACTCTACGGCGATATGAGCAGCCGCGTGATGGGTATAATGGAAGAATTTACTCCCAATGTAGAAAGGTATAGCATTGATGAGTCTTTTCTTAATCTTGAAGGCATACCCATAACCAATTACCATGACTACGGAATGCAGATGCGTGAAAGGGTGCTAAAGCAACTCAGCCTGCCCATATGCGTGGGCATAGCCCCTACCCGCGTACTGAGCAAAGTCGCCAACAGGATAGCCAAAAAGTTTATGGAAAAAACAAAAGGCACTTATGTAATCGATACCGAAGAAAAACGCATAAAAGCCCTCAAGTGGATAAAGATAGGCGATGTATGGGGCATTGGGCGGCGGTATGCCCGCAGGCTTGAGGCACGCAATGTAAAAACTGCCTACGACTTTGTCCAGCCGCAAATGGACGGTTGGATAAAGCGCGAAATGGGCGTTATTGGCAGGCGGCTAAAAATGGAACTCGAAGGACAGTCGGCGCTGGAACCCGACCCGATAACCGAGGTAAAGAAAAGCATTGCCACTACCCGCAGCTTCCCGAAACAGTTAGAAGATTATGACCTCATCCGCGAGCGAGTATCTACCTTTGCCACGGTAACCGCCGAGAAGCTCCGTAAGCAGGGTTCGCTCTGCCATACGGTTATTACCATGCTGGTGGCAGACAAGCACCGGATAGAAGACATAAAATACCACCACAGCCGCGCCGTTACGCTGCCCTATGCCACACAGAGTGCCATTACCATAAACACCGCCGCCATCCAGCTACTGAAGGAAATTATGGAAAGCACCGACACCCGCCGGTTTAAAAAGGCAGGCGTAATTGTAACAGGGCTGATTCCGCAGGGCAGCAAGCAGTTTAACCTGTTTATAGACGAGAACCCACGGCACAACGCCCTGATGCGCGCCATAGATAGCACCAACGGCAAAATGGGTTCGCGCATAATACGGTTCGGGACGCAGGCTGACAAGACATGGGACATGAAGCAGGAAATGCGCTCACCACGCTATACTACCAATATTAACGATATACCCACAGCAAAATGCAGGTAAAAAAACTACATAGCCCCGGGCTTACCTTTTTTAAGCCTGAAACAGAGAACACGCTCCGGCTTCCCTTTATACCCGTAGGCGTTAAGGCGGGCTTCCCCTCTCCGGCGCTCGATTTTATGGAGTATACCATAGACCTGAACAAGTATGTGGCAAAGCACCCGCACACCACGTTTTATATTAAGGCCGACGGGCACTCAATGCGGGATGCGGGCATAGATGATGGCGACATACTGGTAACCGACCGCAGCCTGGAACCCGCCAACGGCAAAATAGCCATTTGCCTGATAGACGGCGAATTTACTGTTAAGCGCCTGAAACTGGAAAACGGCAGCCTGTTCCTGATGCCCGAAAACCCGGCCTACCCCCCGCTACCCGTAACCGAAAACAGCCAGTTTAGCGTTTGGGGAATTGTTACGTTTGTAATTAAATCTCTGTAAACCAACAGATTTAACACCAACCTAACCGATTATAATTGTACATTTGCGCCCTTTAAGCCAAACTGCCATATAAACAGGCAATTATAATACGGAGTATATGAACATGAAAAAAATTGTTGAGTATCGCAAGCTGCTCAACGTTACCAAAGCAGCCACACTAAAGGAGCTGAAGACCATTTACAGGAACAGCATGAAGGAATGCCACCCGGATACCTGCACTACCGATGAGGAAACACTTGCCGCCGAAGAACAAAGTAAGGCGATAATTGAAGCCTACCACTTTTTGGTGAGCGTTGCCCCGGAAACACTGGATAAGACCAAAGCCGAATATACCAAGACCACAACCACCAGCGGCATACTCGACTTTTATATGGAAAACCAGGCGTTGTACATAAACTTTGTGGATGGTAGCTGCTACGAGTATTTTGGTGTGCCCAAAAACACCTATATAAAAATGATAAACGCCGAGTCACCTGCACGTTTTGCCCGCAGGCACATTTATGGCACCTACCTGTACCGCAGCGCCGTTAAGATTGTAGCGGAAGTTTAATATAAAGAGTGTTTGTCATTCTGAACGGAATGTAATGGAGTGAAGAATCTCAATCAAGAGTAAGAGATTCTTCCTTCGTCAGAATGACAAACTTTTTCTATTTTATTACCAGCATAGGCTTTATATCATTAAAAAAGTTAGCCAATACACGCTTCTTAGCTTCAAATTTTTCTTCATCAGATCCTGTCTTCCACAAATCGTGCTTCGAGTCTTTATAAATATAAGCTTTATTAGAAGCTCTGTTCCAATAGAACTTAAATGCAGGATACATAAATTCTCCTAAAATGTTCGAAAAATTAGAATGAATATTTTGCAACATATACTCTGGGAAACTAAAATAAATAGTTATCCTGTAATCAATACTTACATCTATCCTGTCGTAATAATTTTTACAATAAGCAAGTAAATTACCATCTATACTAACAGGCTCAAAAAGCTTATTGATAAAGTATTTATTTTGAAGTTGGCAAAATTCTAATGTCTTTTCAAAATCAGTCTTTATAATATCCAATTCAAATCCGTTTTCAATTGTATCTCTTGCAGGCTTCTCCATTTCAGAAGCCTTAATTATCTCCCGGATTTCATCTATTGCATCTTTAAAAATCTGTTCATCATCAGCATTACCCCAAGTGTCATTACAATCTACATCACATTTGTGTAGCAAAACTCCCATCTCTCTATTATTCTTTTCGGAATATTCATACAGGTTCATAGAACCGATAATAAGATATTTCTCATTATAATAACACTTTGCATGCAGATTGGGATGATGCAGCAAATTAAGATTATCAAGGCTTGAAAGCCGCTCTCTTACTTTGTCGTTCAGTTTATTTTCTCTGTAAATTATAACTGTCTCTACTCCCCTATCATTAGCATTTAAAAGCTTGTAAAAAATATCGTCCGATATATTAATGTACGGTGCTAAAATGATCAACTCTTTTTCTGTTTCATCAATAAGCTTTCCTATCCACTCAGATAACAAGGGAGTATTTAAAAATTTAGCCATTTAAAATTGTTTGGAAGGCAAAAGTACTTATTTTTAAACTTAACATCAACCCATACCCACTTCCCAAACTTCCCCTTTCCTCAAACGTTTTCTTTTACCTATCTTTACGGCACCTAAACATTTTGCACATGAGTAACGCTTACAAACTTACGGTAAACGGGGGCACCGCCTTTGATGTTACCGAAGAGGGGCTTTCGCAGCTAGACGCTATCAGCACAGGGCCCGCGCACTACCACATACTTAAAGGCAAAAAGCCTTATAAAGCGGCAGTTACCCACGCCGACTTCCTCGCAAAACAATATACCGTAACCGTTAACAACAACTCCTACACTGTAGATATTGCCACAGCACTCGACCAGCTTATAAAAGCTATGGGCTTTGAGGTAGGCGCATCTAAACAGGTAAACGAAATAAAAGCGCCCATACCGGGGCTTATACTGGAGATAAACGTTACCGTAGGGCAGGAAGTAAAAGAAAACGACAACCTTTTAATACTGGAAGCCATGAAAATGGAAAACACCTTTCAGTCGCCGCGCGCGGGCGTTATCAAGTCCATTGCAGTGAGCAAGGGCGACGCGGTAGATAAAGGCCAGTTACTAATAGAATTTGAATAGCACCATGAAAAAGATACTTGTAGCCAACAGGGGCGAAATTGCCATAAGGGTAATGCAAACGGCAAAAAAAATGGGCATTAAAACCGTTGCCGTTTTCAGTACTGCCGACAGGAATGCGCCCCACGTAAAATTTGCCGACGAGGCCGTTTGCATAGGCGAAGCGCCATCGAGCCAGTCGTACCTTTTGGGCGATAAGATAATAGAAGTAGCCAAAGAGCTTAACGTAGACGGAATCCATCCCGGTTACGGGTTTTTGAGCGAAAACGCCAACTTTGCCGAAGCGGTAGAACGCGCAGGGATTACGTTTATAGGCCCGCGCAGCAAAGCCATAAAAATTATGGGCAGCAAGCTGGCAGCCAAAGATGCCGTTAAGGCATATGACATACCCATGGTTCCCGGTATAGACGAAGCCATTACCGATGTAGAGAAAGCCAAAAAAGCCGCTGTAGAAATAGGCTTCCCGATACTGATAAAGGCATCGGCAGGCGGCGGCGGTAAGGGTATGCGTGTAGTTAACGAAGAAAAAGATTTTGTTCCGCAAATGGAACGCGCCATAAGCGAGGCTACCTCGGCCTTTGGCGATGGCTCTGTTTTCATAGAAAAATATGTAGGCTCTCCGCGCCATATCGAAATACAGGTAATGGCCGACAGCCACGGCAATATACTCTACCTGTTTGAGCGCGAGTGCAGCATTCAGCGCCGCCACCAAAAAGTGGTGGAAGAAGCGCCAAGCGCAGTACTTACACCGGAAATACGCCAAAAAATGGGCGAGGCAGCCGTTAAGGTTGCCAAAGCCTGCGACTATCTGGGTGCCGGTACGGTTGAGTTCCTTTTAGATGAGAATAAGAATTTCTACTTCCTGGAAATGAACACCCGCCTGCAGGTAGAGCACCCGGTTACCGAAATGATAACGGGGCTAGACCTTGTAGAGCTTCAGATAAAGATAGCCCGTGGCGAGAAGATGGACATCAAACAGGAAGACCTTACCATAAAAGGCCACGCGCTGGAACTGCGCGTTTATGCCGAAGACCCGCTTAACGACTTCGCGCCAAGCGTGGGCCACCTTGATGTGTACCAGCTACCAGTGGGCGAAGGTATTCGTGTGGATAACGGTTTTGAGCAGGGAATGGATGTGCCAATTTATTATGACCCGATGCTTGCGAAGCTCATCACTTACGGTAAAACCCGCGAGGAAGCTATAGAACTGATGATAGAAGCCATTGCCGATTATAAGGTTGAAGGCGTGAGCACTACCCTGCCGTTCGGTACGTTTGTGTGCGAGCATGAGGCTTTCCGCAGTGGCGATTTCGATACCCATTTTGTAAAGAAATACTACGATGCCGAAAAGCTGAAAGGGCAAATGGATACCGAAGCTGAAATAGCGGCTTATATTGCCCTGAAGCAATACCTGGAAGACCGTAAAGTGTTAAGACTCCCAATACAGTAAACCCATGGAAGACAAAATAAAAGTATTAAACGATAAGATAGCCGAAGCCCGACTGGGCGGCGGACAAAAGAGGATTGAAAAGCAGCACGAAAAGAAAAAGCTTACAGCCCGCGAGCGTGTAGAATACCTGATGGACGAAGGCTCTTTTGAAGAGATAGGTATGCTGGTTACCCACCGCACTACTGATTTCGGGATGGAGAAACAGCAGTACTTAGGCGATGGTGTTATTACAGGCTATGGCACTGTAAACGGCAGGCTGGTATATGTTTTTGCGCAGGACTTTACCGTTTTTGGCGGGGCACTATCAGAAACCCACGCCGAAAAAATATGCAAGGTTATGGATATGGCACTCAGGAATGGTGCCCCCATGATTGGCCTTAACGATTCGGGCGGAGCACGTATTCAGGAAGGCGTGCGCTCGCTTGGTGGCTATGCCGATATTTTTTATCGCAACGTGCAGAGCAGCGGTGTAATTCCGCAAATATCAGCCATAATGGGCCCTTGTGCGGGTGGCGCGGTATACTCTCCCGCCATGACCGACTTTACCATGATGGTAGAAAATACCAGTTATATGTTTGTTACCGGGCCAAACGTAGTAAAAACCGTAACCAACGAAACCGTAACCAGCGAAGAGTTGGGCGGGGCGAGTACTCATAGTACAAAATCGGGGGTGGCGCATATTACTTCGGCTAACGATGTAGAGTGTTTGGAAGATGTAAAAAGGCTATTGAGCTACCTGCCGCAAAACAACAGAGAAACCACACCAAAGCTGGAGTTTAACCCGGCTGATGAAATACGCGATCAGCTTTCGGACATTATCCCGGACAGCGCCAACAAGCCGTATGACATGCACAAAGTTATAAGCGGCATTATAGATGAAGATTCGTTTTACGAGATACATAAAAACTACGCAGAGAATATTATAGTAGGCTTTGCCCGCCTTGGCGGCCGCAGCATAGGCATAGTGGCCAACCAGCCGATGCACCTTGCCGGCGTGCTGGATGTAAACAGCTCGGTAAAAGCAGCACGGTTTACCCGTTTTTGCGATTGTTTCAACATCCCGCTGTTGGTACTGGTAGATGTACCGGGCTTCCTTCCGGGCACTAACCAGGAGTGGAACGGTATTATAGTACATGGTGCAAAACTGCTGTATGCACTTAGCGAAGCGACCGTTCCGCGTGTTACCGTAATTACCCGTAAGGCTTATGGTGGTGCGTATGACGTGATGAACTCGAAACACATTGGCGCTGATATGAACTTTGCATGGCCAACGGCTGAAATTGCGGTTATGGGTGCAAAGGGCGCAAGTGAGATCATTTTTAAAAGAGAAATATCAGAAGCGGAAGACCCGGCAGCCAAATTATTGGAAAAAGAAGCCGAATATGCCGAAAAGTTTGCCAACCCATACAGGGCAGCGCAACGCGGCTTTATAGACGAGGTTATCCTGCCGAAAGATACCCGCAGGAAGCTGATAAAAGCTTTCAGCATGCTTGAGAATAAAAAAGTGGAAACGCCGCAACGCAAACACGGTAACATTCCGTTGTAAAAATAAAAAAAGCTGTTTCAGATGAAACAGCTTTTTTTGTACCTGGAGTGGGAATCGAACCCACACACCGTAGTACACGAGTTTGAGTCGTGCGCGTCTACCAATTCCGCCATCCAGGCGTTAGCATTAAGTGGGTGCAAATGTAAAAAATATTATTTAAATTCGGGAAAATAACATCATAAATTACTTCCGTACTTAAATTAAATTCCTAAATTTGCACCTCGTTACACAACACAACACTAACTAACTACAAAACAAGCGATTAAAAAATGTCATACCACGAGCCGGAAGCAAAGATATTTGCATGTTCTCAAAGTGTGTACCTTGCCGAAAAAATAGCCAAAAGCTATGGTGTTGAGCTGGGTAAAATTACGATTTCAAAGTACAGCGACGGTGAGTTTCAGCCATCGTTTGAGGAGTCTATCAGGGGGTTAAGGGTATTTTTAATATGCTCTACCTTTCCGAGCACGGATAACCTGATGGAATTGTTACTAATGATTGATGCCGCAAAAAGGGCTTCAGCAAGGCACATAACCGCCGTTATACCTTATTTTGGATGGGCAAGGCAGGACAGGAAAGATAAGCCACGTGTGCCGATAGGTGCAAAGCTGGTTGCCAAGCTGCTTGAAGCGGCAGGTGCAACAAGGATAATGACGATGGATTTGCATGCCGACCAGATACAGGGCTTTTTTGAAAAACCGGTTGACCATTTGTTTGCATCAACTATATTCCTGCAGCATGTTAAGGATATGAAGCTGGACAACCTGACAATAGCTTCGCCGGATATGGGAGGTTCTAAGAGGGCTTATGCCTACTCTAAGTTCCTTGGGTCTGACGTGGTGATATGCTATAAGCACCGCAAGGCTGCCAACGTGGTAGAAGGCATGGAGCTTATAGGTGAGGTTAAGGGCCGCAATGTAATATTGGTGGATGACATGGTTGATACCGGTGGCACACTGACCAAAGCGGCAGACATGATGATGGAAAGGGGCGCAATAAGTGTTAGGGCTATATGCACGCACGCGATATTATCGGGTGATGCTTATGAAAAGATTGAAAAATCGCAGATTACGGAACTTATTGTTACCGACAGTATTCCGCTGAAAAAGCAAAGCAGCAAGATACGCGTGGTTACCTGCGCCGACCTGTTTGCCGATGTTATGCACAAAGTGCACAGCAACAGCTCTATAAGCGGCAATTTTTTAATGTAGAATTTTATTTATTAACTATATAATTTTTTGTAATGAAATCAATTACGATCAAAGGATCTGAAAGAGAAAGCGTGGGCAAAGCGGCAACGCGTGCGGCACGTAATGCTGGAATGGTTCCTTGCGTGTTATACGGAGGAGAACAACCAGTACATTTTGTAGCAGAAGACAAGGCTTTTAAAAACCTGGTTTACACTCCTAACGTGCACACTGTGGTAATTGACCTTGAAGGCGGCAAGCAATTTAACGCTATCCTGCAGGATATACAGTTTCACCCGGTAAACGACCAAATCCTTCACATCGATTTCTACCAGCTTCACGAAGACAAGGAAATCACAATGGATGTTCCTGTAAAAGTTGTTGGTAAATCTAAAGGTGTTATGGCCGGTGGCGTACTTCGCCTTAACCAGCGTAAACTTAAAGTGCGTGCACTTCCTGCAAACCTTCCTGACTTTATAGAGGCTGATATTACAGACCTTGAAATGGGTAACAAGCTTTACATAACTAAGCTTCCTCAGGAAAACTATAAACTGCTTCAGCCGGAAAACACTGTTGTAGCTCAGGTACGTATCTCTCGTGCGGCTATGAAAGCTGCCCAGGAGGCTGCAAAAGCTGCAAAAGGCGGACCAGCAAAAGGAAAGAAAAAATAATTTATCTTACCTCATATATAGAAAGCGCTCCATTATGGGGCGCTTTTTTTATGACTCTGCGATACCCCCGCAGGATAGCTGCACGCCTGTTTTAAAATGAAATGAAACTATTATCTTTGCCTTCATGAAATGGCTTACCAATCTTTTTAAGAAAGAAGCACAAGAAGAAGCAGACCCAATGAAGAAATATCTTATTGCAGGGCTGGGCAATCCCGGCGCTGAATATGTAAACACACGACATAATATAGGCTTTAAAGTACTGGACAGGCTGGCGCAACAGGAAGGAACCGATTTTACTACCGCTAAACTGGGGGCAATGGCAGAAGTAAAGCTAAAAGGCCGCACAGTTTACCTGTTGAAGCCAAATACGTATATGAACCTTAGCGGCAAAGCCATTAAGTACTGGCTGGATCAGGAAAAGATACCGTTAGAAAATTTGCTGGTTGTTACCGATGACCTTAACATACCATTTGGCACTATACGTATTAAAGCCAAAGGCAGCGATGGCGGACATAACGGCCTTAAAAGTATTCAGCAGGTACTTACTACTACTGAATATGCACGCTTTCGTTTTGGTATTAGCGATGCTTTTAAAAAAGGGCAACAGGTCAACTATGTTTTAGGAGAATGGGACGAAGAGGAAAAAGCGAAACTTTCGGAAAGGCTTGACACCTCATCTGAAGCAATAAAATCTTTTGTACTGTCAGGGCTGCCTAATACAATGAGTAGTTTTAACGGCAAGTAATTTGCTGTAGCCCAAAATAAAAAAGCGGCCCGAAAAACTTCGGACCGCTTTTTTTCAAACTTTACATTATCTAATTTACTATCACTTTCTTTGTAACGCTCCTTTCACCATCCTGGAGGGTAACAAGGTAAATTCCTGCTTCTGCATTGCCAAGTGAAACAACCTGTTCGGTTTGCGTGGTATATTTCTGGTTTATCAGTTGCCTTCCCCTTATATCGTAAACTGTTATATAAACATCACCCTCTTCTTTTGGTGTGTAGCGTATTGTAAAGCTCCCGTTATTAGGGTTAGGGTAGAGTATAAAATCTGTTAACTGATTTTGCTCTGTAGCCAGTGGCGCTTCCTGTACAGTACAAATTGTAAGGCCCCACCCATTTATAGCTCCTCCATCCGCCGGAAAGCTGTCCGTTATCTGCAATGTCCATACTCCGGCCGCAGGCTCTCCGTTTAATGCAGATAGCGCCTCGTCCGGCATAATAATACCCGATATGGCAGGATCAATACCACAATTCAGCGGGCTGCCATCATCATCAAACGTAGCAAAAACATTATCCTGGTCGCCACATTCATCACTGAAAAGCTGAACGGTTGTACCCTGAGGGCTTATCAGTACTGCTGTTAAATCTGTTACCCAGGTATGGTTGATATCAAGGCTAACACTTATTTTTTGTATAGAACCTTCAGCCGTAAGCGCCAGGACAGAGCTTACATCTCCTGCATCCTCATCCGGAATTACAACAGGCACATCGGCAGATGCATACGGATTACATTCGGTTATACCAGTTATAAACATATTTGCCTCACCATAACTACCGGAGCAGCCTGTATTAACAGGGCGCACCCGCCAGTAGTATATGTTAGCCTCCTCAAGCAGCGCTGTATAACTCGTTTCCTGAACTGTGGCATTAGCTACAATATTTTCAAAAGCCTCATCACCGGCAACCTCAATTTCATAGCCGATTGCATTTGCGACAGCTGTCCAGTTAAAACTTACCTGATTAAATACTGCGTTATCACCGTTGGCAGGTGCCGTAAGTGTGATTGATCCAAAATCAGTATCGAGCAGGTCGAGATATACATTAGCTGCTTTTATAACGCTGCCCGAAGTTGCCAGTACATTCAGCGTATAAAAACCGGGAGATACAGTTTCAGGAGATGTAACAGTCATGGTTACTACAGTTCCGTCAGCGGTTGCGGTTGCAGGGTTAAAAGTAACGGTAGAGCCTGCAGGGTTACCTGTTGCTGAAAACGTGGTTGTACCTGTAAAGCCTGCATAGGCATTATATATAAAACTATAGCTGGTTTGCGCACCAATACAGCTTGTACTGTTTTGTTGCCCCTCAACAGTTATTGCCATCGTCTGCTCGGGTGCGTTGATGGTAAAGTTACTATTGCCTAAATCGTAAAAAATATTTTGATGCCCCTTAACCATAATACGGTTATCTGTACCTGTGCTGTTAGGTATGGTAACTATTTCAGTACCATCGTTAGGCACTTTAGATGCCAGTATTACAGGATAGGTAAAACCTCCGTCTGTAGAAAGATATATATCCACATAAGGTGTGTTTACACCATTGGCTGTAGTCCCGGCTACATTCCATGTTATACTATGGTTGCTGCCCGCAAGCCACGAAACATTATTGTTAGGCGATGTAACAGCAAACGGCCCTGCCGTGCCGGATACATTTACCTTCATAAAATCGGCAACTACCTGCCCGCCGAGTATATTATTATCGCGTACGGTAAAGGCGAAGTTATATTCGCGCGCTACATTGGCAACAACTTCCCATGTCGGGGTAATGTTATTATTCAGTACTTCTTCTATATCCGGCATGTAGCGTTGCGGTACTTCTTTGCTTGGTAATGAGCGGAAATTTGGCCCTTCGGCAGATTCCGGTACCGGAGGCTGCTCGCTTATTTCATTATCCATTTGTTCCCAGTTGTAGGTCATGGCATCGCTATTGGCATCTGTTGCAGTACCCGAAAGTATAAATGCAGTGCCGCGCGGAATGGTATAATCAGCCCCTGCATCAACAACAGGCGGAATATTGCCCGTTACCACGCTTTCGGCACAGTTGCCACCCGTACTTATAAAAGCCGACATTTCGGCAATGCTGTTGGCATGGAAGTGGGCATCGCTATTGCTCTGTACATTAGGCGGACAAATACCTGCATAGGCCATGATAGTTGTACCACTGCCGGGTTCATAGGCATTATCGTTGCTCCTGTTGCCCCCGCATGAGTTATTAAAGCTGTGGTTACCCCCAAACTGGTGCCCCATTTCGTGCGCTACATAATCTATATCAAACGGGTCGCCCACAGGAGACGGCAGGCCTGTAATACCTCTTGCCTTGCTGCCGGAGCACGGCGAGAATAACTGGGCTACGCCACCGCCGCCTGTACTTACCGTATGGCCTATATCATAATTATCAAAACCAATTACCTCATCTATAACTTCCTGGCTTTGGTCAAGCAGTACAAAGCCTTCGTTTTCATTATTAAATTCATCCGATTCTATAAATATCAGTTCATCATTGTTCGGAATCAGTTCTAATGTTATAGAAAGGTCACGTTCATACACACTGTTAACCCTTGTAACGGTAATATTCATTGCCGCAAGTACGGCAGCCTTCTGTTCTTCAAGCGGTGCATCTGTAAGACCTGCTGCATTTATATGAAATGCGGCATACTCTATAGTACACGCCATTGCAAGGCGGTAGGTGCGCAGCACTCCATCGGTAGATTGTGCGCTTAATGGCGTAAAGGCACTTTTGGTATTGGGTTCGGCTGTATCGGTAACACCACAATGAAATGAGCGTGATGTACTTAAGCCTTCACGCTTGTACACAATATAGTATTGTAAATCTGTTGTATAAGGGTCGGTGTAAGTGGTACCGCCTGTAGCCAGTGCCATATTATGAAGCCCAAATGGTGTAATGCTAAACCGTATTGTGCCAGCAGGATCTTCTACCCCCTGTCCTACATAGCTTTTTATACCGGGATATTTAGCTGATAATTCAGCATCCATAACCGGAGCTTCATAAATCCGATATTGTTTTACTATTCCGTCCGCATCCGGAAAGGGAAGCACAAGCTGGCTTATCCCGCCGCTGCCCCTTAAAGGTGCCTGCTGCAATAGCTGCTCAAGGTTATTTAAGTTTAAATGGTAAATGCTGAAATGCTTTGGCACAGATGCCCTTTCCAGCTTTTGAAGCCCCGAAACATCTTTATCGGAAGCACGCTCCCAGAGGTTTTGCTGCGCCGTTGCAGGAAGTATTGCCAAGAGGCAAATAGTTAAAAATAGTTTTCTGATCATTTTTCCCGTTGTTAAAGTTCACGAATATAATAAATTATGACATGTTTGAGGCTTTG
>NZ_JAMWYY010000004.1 GCF_024305175.1 Flavobacterium sp. | reverse complement strand
TTCTTTAACAGTATTACTTTTAGATTTTTGTTTAATTAATTTTGATGTATGTTAAACAAAAAACAATAATGCGATGAAAAAAATTACACTCTTATTTTCAGTTATTCTAGGCATATCAGGTATGTCCTCAACGGCACAAACAGCCAGGGTACAGGTTATCCACAATTCCCCTGATGCAGCAGCAGCCGAAGTTGATGTATATTTAAACGGTGACATACTGGAAGATGATTTTGCTTTCAGGACAGCCACAGCATTTATGGATGCTCCTGCAAACACGCCCCTTACAATTGTTGTTGCACCGGGTAACAGTACATCTGCAGCTGATGGTATTTATACCCTGACAACTTCGCTTGCAGAAAATGAAACGTATATTATTGTAGCTAACGGCTTGGTAAGCACTACAGGTTATACACCATTACAGCCATTTGAGCTTTCTGTATTTGCAGGTGCAAGAGAAGTTGCCACATCAGCTACTGCTGTAGATATGCTTGTGAGCCACGGTTCTCCGGATGCTCCTACAGTTGATGTTGTAGAAACAAGTGTGCCTGCAGGTACTGTAGTAAATGACATTTCTTTTCCTTCATTCGGAGATGATTACCTTGAGCTTTTAACGGATGATTACATTATTGACATCACAGATGAGACAGGTGCTGTTGTAGTAGCATCATATCAGGCTCCGCTTGAAACGCTTGCACTTCAGGGCTCGGCAATAACAGTCCTTGCAAGTGGGTTTTTAGATCCTTCAATGAATAGTGATGGCCCTGCGTTTGGTTTGTGGGTTGCCACTGCTGCCGGCGGAGATTTAATACCGCTGCCACTGGCAAACACTACTGCCAGAGTTCAGATCATACACAACTCTGCCGATATGGCTGCACAACTGGTTGATGTTTATTTAAATGGCGAAATATTAGAGGATGATTTTGCTTTCAGAACTGCTACACCGTTTATTGATGCTCCTGCAGGCGAAGAAATATCAATAGATATTGCACCTGCTACAAGTACATCTGCAAGTGAAAGCATTTATAATCTTACTACAACACTTACTGCCGGTGAAACATATGTTGTAATAGCTAATGGTATTGTAAGTACCGAAGGTTATGAGCCAAACCAGCCTTTTGACCTGTATGTTTATCCGATGGCAAGAGAAATGGCAATGGAAATGGGCAATACTGATGTATTGGTATTTCATGGTGCTACCGATGCTCCTACTGTAGATGTGGTAGCTGTTGGTGCAGGAACAATAGTTGATGATATCATGTATGGTGATTTTGATGGTTACCTTGAACTTGCTACAGACGATTATACACTAAATGTAACTACATCTGATGGTAATACCGTGGTTGCGGCTTACCAGGCACCTCTTTCTACGTTATCGTTAGATGGCGCTGCAATAACTGTACTTGCAAGTGGTTTCCTTAACCCGGCGGTAAACAGTGACGGGCCTGCATTTGGTTTATGGGTTGCATCAGCAAATGGCGGAGAACTTTTAGAGCTGCCTGCAGCTTTAAGCACAGAGCTGTTTAAAAATAACAATGTTACATTATACCCTAACCCTGCTGCGTCGGTTATTAATGTTAGCGCTGGCGCACAGGATGTACAATATAATATGTTCGACCTTTCAGGAAGGCAGGTAGTACCGCAGGCAAATGGTAATACTATAGATGTATCATCACTTCAGGAAGGTGTATATATCCTACAATTGAATGTTAGCGGAGCAATTTCTCAACATAAAGTTGCTGTTAAAAAGTAATAGTTTTGTAATGTGTGGGTTTGTACTGTTTTACGTGAGGGTAAAACAGTCAGAAAGGCAGCCGATGGCTGCCTTTTTCTTTTCTTAATATGATAAAATAAAAGATTAATCTAATGAAAGGGTAATCTGCCCGTCTTCGTCAAGTGATATAGTAGTGTTTTCATCTGTAAGGTCGGTTTCGCCTTTAACTTCCATTTCTTCGGGCACTTCTTCTTCAGGTGCGTCATAGGGCAACGGCTCTAACAGGTTAATCTGTTTTACCTTATCGGCAGTAAGCTGGTTACCAAGCGCTTTAATACCCTTGACAGCAATAAAGTTTTCAAGGTCAACAACAAGGTTTTCTTTCTGAACTCCTTTTATCTTGGCAAAAATTACCTCTGCAACCGGCCTGTAATCGGTAGAAACAATTTCCAGTTGCGATTTCTCATGCTCCGTTATAAAAATCTCTTCCCTGTTTTCGTTTTCTATAAGAAAGCGTTTTACATAGTAGCGTTCTTTTTCGCCATCAAAATATATAGCAGAAACAGGCTTTTTAGGTACCCACTTTTCAAGCACTATCATGCCTTCATCAAAATGGGTTGTAATTTCGGGTACAATAGTTTTTACTTTGCCCGACTGGTTAATAATCAACAACCTGTCATTGGGGCGGAATTCACCCAACAACTCTCCCCTGCCGTCAACATTTAAACGCTGCACCGTATCATCAAACCAAATGCGGCGGGGCTTTAATGTTGATATGCCTTTTTCCTTAAGCTCAATACGCTTTATAGGATATTTTGTTACTGTATTACCCCGTGATGCACGGCCTTTAATGCTTATCGTGGCAAAGTCAAGATCCAGTTTCAGCTTTTTAATGCTGCCTACCTGTCGCAGCAATATGTTTACAACCTCTGCCTCGCCATTCGGGTTAGCGGAAAAGTACAATACCTGAGAGCCCTTTGTGCCTTGTGTAAGGTCATATAGCTTATCGCGTGTTACACCCGATACATTAAAGCGTTTAACATAGCTTGGCCCCGACTTGCCGTCGCGGTATATCATGTTATATATGGTGCGCTTGTCGTTTTTATCAAACACGGCAGCGTGAATTATGTCTTTACCTACAAAGGTCTTTACATCAACTTTGGTTACCATCATGTTACCATCACGCAGGAAAACGATAACATCATCAATATCACTGCAATCGGCTACATATTCATCTTTTTTAAGGCCGGTACCAATAAAACCTTCCTCCCTGTTCATATACAGTTTGGTATTGCGTAATACCACTTTTGTAGCTTCTATATTATCAAAGCTGCGCAATTCTGTTTTACGTTCCCTGCCTTTACCATACTTCTCTTTAAGGTTCTGGAAGTACTTTATGGCAAAATCTATAATATGCTCAAGGTTATATTTTACCTGCTCTATTTCGCCTTCAAGGGCTTCAATTTTTTCCTGGGCCTTATCAATATCAAATTTAGAAATCCTCTTAATCCTTATCTCTGTCAGGCGTACAATATCCTCTTCAGTAACGGCGCGCTTAAGGTGTGTGGTAAAAGGCTTCAGGCCTTCATCTATGGCACGTATAACGCCCTCCCAGGTTTCTTCCTCTTCAATAAGGCGGTAAATTCTGTTCTCAATAAAAATCCGTTCTAACGATAGGAAATGCCATTGCTCTTCAAATTCATCAAGCTGAATTTCAAGTTCACGCTTCAGCAGGTCAACAGTACGTTTGGTAGAAATACGCAGCATTTCGCTTACGCCTACAAAATAAGGCTTATGCCCGTCTATAACGCAGCCAAGCGGCGCTAATGAGGTTTCGCAGGCGGTAAAGGCAAACAGTGCATCTATTGTTTTATCAGGCGAAACGCCCGTAGGGAGGTGTATCAGTATCTCTACATCAGCAGCGGTATTGTCTTCAATTTTTTTAATTTTTATTTTACCTTTCTCGTTGGCTTTCAATATACTGTCAATAAGACTTGAAGTATTAGTTGAAAAAGGTATTTGTGTAATTACAAGTGTACTTTTATCTAATTGAGATACTTTAGCACGCACACGCACACGCCCGCCGCGCATACCATCATTATAATTTGATATGTCAGCTACTCCCCCTGTAGGAAAGTCAGGGTAAATGGTAAAAGGCTTATTTTTAAGTACTTTAATAGAAGCGTCAATCAGCTCATTAAAATTATGAGGCAGCACTTTTGTGGATAAACCAACAGCAATACCCTCTGCTCCCTGTGCTAACAGCAACGGGAACTTTACAGGCAGGTTTACAGGCTCATTCTTACGCCCGTCATATGATAGCTGCCATGTGGTGACTTTAGGGCTGTAAAGCACCTCAAGCGCAAACTTGGATAACCTTGCCTCTATGTAACGTGGTGCTGCGGCGCCATCGCCTGTAAGTATGTTACCCCAGTTACCCTGGGTATCTATAAGTAGTTCCTTCTGCCCTATCTGCACCATTGCATCGCCTATACTGGCATCGCCATGCGGGTGGTACTGCATGGTATGACCTACAACGTTGGCCACCTTGTTATACCGGCCGTCGTCAAGCTCTTTAAGCGAGTGCATAATACGGCGCTGCACGGGCTTAAAACCGTCTTCTATGGCAGGCACGGCACGCTCCAGGATAACATAAGAAGCATAATCCAGGAACCAGTCTTTATACATACCGGTAACCTTGGTTATGGTTTCCTGCTGCTCCGGGGCATCACCTTCGTATTGCTCTCCTTCTATAGGTTCAAAATTATCTTCGCTCATATATTATTCTTCTCCAAAATATTTTATACCTGCTTGCTTAAATATGTGTTCTAAATTTGCGGTTCTTTCATCGCATATTTCGTTATATAGAAAATTACCTTCTGCTTTTCCGCATTCCAGGCATACTTCCAAATAGCTATATATTTTACTTTCATTATTATAGAAAAGTATTGCATGACGGGGTTGGTAGCAAAGGGATCGGGTTATATCTATTAATGGGCATTCCTCTATAAATAAGTATCGGAAAAGCTTTTCAGTTAATGTATCATTGAGTACTACCCTTTCTTTAATCAATGACTTACTAAACCTTATTTCTCCGCTCACAACTATTGTGCTATCAAAGTGATTATCCCAATTCATGCGGTCAGGATATGAAACTATTTCTATTTTTTCAGCTTCAGAAAAAGGATAAATTTCTTCTTTGGGCACGATTATAGTACACGCTTGCAGCAATAGGATGCAAAGCAGTAATAAACTACTCCTCCACCACATCCAGTTCTACTTTAAGGTTGTTTATAATAAAATCCTGCCTGTCCGGCGTGTTCTTGCCCATGTAAAACTCGAGCATATTTTGTATAGAAGTAGCACTGTCCAGCATTACAGGGTCAAGGCGTATATCCTGCCCTATAAAATGCTTAAACTCATCCGGCGATATTTCGCCCAAACCTTTAAAACGTGTAATTTCAGGTTTGCCCTTAAGCTTTTCAATTGCTGCCCTGCGTTCTTCTTCACTATAGCAGTATATCGTTTCTTTTTTATTCCGAACCCTGAAAAGCGGGGTTTGTAATATGTACAGGTGTCGCTCTTTTATCAGCTCCGGGAAAAACTGCAGGAAAAACGTTATGAGCAGTAGGCGTATGTGCATACCGTCAACATCAGCATCGGTAGCTATAACAATATTGTTATAGCGCAGGTTTTCCATTTCCTCTTCAATATTTAGCGCTGCCTGTAACAAGTTAAACTCCTCATTTTCATAAACAATTTTCTTGCTCATGCCATAAGAGTTAAGCGGCTTACCGCGAAGGCTGAAAACCGCCTGTGTGTTTACATCCCTCGACTTTGTTATTGAGCCTGAAGCCGAATCACCCTCTGTAATAAAAAGTGTGCTTTCAAGGCTTCGCGGGTTTTTGGCATCGGTAAGGTGCACACGGCAGTCACGCAGCTTTTTGTTATGCAGGCTGGCTTTTTTAGCCCTGTCGCGTGCCAGCTTGCGTATGCCCGAAAGTTCTTTCCTCTCACGCTCTGCCTGCAGTATCTTTTTAAGCAAAGCATCAGCCGTTTCCGGGTTACGGTGCAGAAAGTTATCGAGTTTTGTTTTTATAAAATCATTTACAAAAGTACGCACCGTTGGCAGGTTCGGCCCCATATCTGTCGACCCAAGCTTTGTTTTGGTCTGCGATTCAAATACCGGTTCTTCTACTTTAACGCTTATTGCGCTTACAATAGATTTACGAATATCTGCCGCCTCAAAATTTTTGTTATAAAACTCTTTTATGGTTTTAACTAAAGCCTCGCGAAATGCTGCAAGATGTGTACCGCCCTGTGTTGTATTTTGCCCGTTTACAAAAGAATAATATTCTTCGCTGTACTGGGTTTTGCTATGCGTCATGGCTATCTCGATATCTTCATCTTTAAGATGTATTATCGGGTATATCCTGTCGTCTTCATTAATATTTTCGCTCAAAAGATCTTTAAGCCCTTCTTCCGACTGGTATTTTTCACCGTTATAAATTATTGTCAGCCCGGTATTCAGGTAACAATAATTCTTGAGCATCATTACAATATATTCATTGCGGTATTTGTAGTTCTTAAAAATGGTATCATCGGCAATAAAAGATACTTTAGTACCCTTTCGCTTGGTAGTTTCTATTATATCTTCTTCCAGTGTAAGCTCTCCGGCCGAAAATTCAGCCGCTTTCTGTTGATTGTCCCTTACCGACTCTACCCTGAAATATGTAGAAAGTGCATTAACTGCCTTAGTACCCACACCATTCAATCCAACCGATTTTTTAAATGCGCGGGAATCATACTTGCCCCCGGTATTCATTTTAGAAACCACATCTACAACCTTTCCTAACGGAATGCCACGACCGTAGTCGCGAACAGTAACCGTTTTATCACGAACAGTAACTTCTATGGTTTTGCCTGTGCCCATAACAAACTCATCTATAGAGTTGTCCAGCACTTCTTTTAAAAGGATATAAATACCGTCATCGGGTGAGGAACCGTCACCAAGTTTTCCGATATACATACCGGGACGCATACGGATGTGCTCCTTCCAGTCGAGTGAACGGATGTTATCTTCAGTGTACTGATTCTGCTCCAGCATATAAAATATAGGGATTTTGTGCTAATGTACTATATATGGCAAAAAAATGAAAGCCTAATTTGACAAACTTATTAAAAATAGCTAATAATGTCATGTATATAGCTCAATTAGCTTTTAAAATTACAGCAGTGAAAGGCGTTATAATTATGTAAAAACTTTTCTGCTTTTCCTAATATACTTTAAATTTATGAAAAACCTAAAACAATGAAGAATATTATTATGAGCCTTTCGATGCTATTACTGGTAGCATGCAAAGGCAAAGAACAAAATGAAGCTGCAAATGAAAATGCAGATAACGCGGCAATAGCGGAAAACATTATCGAAAAATATTGCTTTTTAAAGGTGTCCCCTTATTCTCCTGAATATAATAAAGACAGGGTTGTGAATGACAGCATCGTTTTTGAGTTTGAGAGAGAAGGCGACAGCGTTTATGGTGTTCTAAAATGGCTGCCTTATGAAAAAGACACCAAACGAAGTACTTTCAGGGGTGTTTTAAAAGACGGCAAAGGCACTGCAATAGCCGAAACTATGGCTGAGGGAATGGATTATAAAGAAGAACTTCATTTTACTGTGGAAGAGAATTCAGCAAGCATAAAATACGGAGCTATGCAACAGGATGAGGAAAGCATCTGGCGATATGATAAAAGCGAAACATCCGAACAGGTATTGGAAAAAGTTGATTGCAAAGAATAATGTAAGGTAACAGGTAAATAAATAGCCTGCGCTTAAATTTAAATGTTTAATTTTGTTTAATATTTTTAAATAATAATTAAACAAATGTCTGTTGCAATATATATTATAGGGGGCGGAGCAAGCGGACTTGCAGCCGCAAGATGTCTTGAAGAAAATGGTTTTGCATCAATTATACTGGAAGCTACCGACAGGCTTGGTGGACGCTTGCGCACCGATAACTATAAAGGCTATAACCTTGATTATGGATTTCAGGTATTGCTTACGGCATATCCATCTGTAAGGAAATATATTAACTTTAAAGAATTAGAGACTGTACACTTTGAGCCCGGTGCCCTGCTTTTTAAAGATGGTAAACAAAGTAAAATAGGTGACCCGTTAAGAAAACTTTCTTTTCTGTTGCCTACAATAGCCTCACCTGCAGGTAGCCTGAAAGATAAATACCTTGTGTTTAAACTCTCAAGAGAACTTATAAGCCAAAAAACAGAAAGTATTTTTAAAGGCAGCCGTAAAACCACACTGGCATTTTTACAGGAATATGGCTTTAGTAACCGTATTATAGAAAACTTTTTTAAACCATTCTTTACAGGCATATTTTTAGAAGATAAACTTGCCACGCCTGCCGAAATGTTTTGTTTTGTATATAAAATGTTCAGTACAGGATATGCCGCGCTACCATACGGCGGTATAAAAGATGTTGCTGAAAATCTTTCAAAACCATTAAAAAATACTACTATAAAGCTTTCTGCCAAAGTACTGGCAATAGAGAATAATACAATTGTTTTGGAAGACAGAAGCACATTAAAGGCTGACTACATAATTACAGCGGCTGATATTTCCGTAATCAACAATAGCAATCAGCCGACTGCAGTACACTGGAAAAGCTGTACTACATTATATTTTACTACGGCTAAAAGATACATTAAAGAAAGTATTATTGGGCTTGTTACTGATGGTAATGCACTTATAAATAATATTTGCTATCCTGAGCCTGCAACGGCTGATACCGCCAAGGGACATTTACTTTCTGTAACAGTAGTAAGGCAGCATAATTTAGCTGATAAGGAACTAATAGCAGCTGTAGAAAATGAACTGAAGATACATTGCGGAATTGTAACGGAATCTTTTTTAAAGCTATATCACATACAAAAGGCTTTACCCGATCTTGCAACCCTCTGCTATCCTGAAAAACCAGTTAAGGCAGGACAACATCTTTATCTGGCCGGTGACCACTTGGCAAATGGTTCTCTCGATGCCGCATTACTATCAGGTGAAGTTGCTGCTAAGGCGGTTATTGAAGCAATTGGTAACAATTAGTAATTGAAGCTATGGAATAAGTTCTTAATAATAAAAGCAGAACATATAAAAAGCAAAAAGCTGCCTCTAACGAGGCAGCTTTTTTATATAATGTAAGTTACTAATTAGTTTTTAACAACTTTCTTAGTTACTATACCTTTTTCTGTAGAGATATTCATGATATACATTCCAGAAGCAAGGTCAGATACATTTATCTGAGCTTCAGCAACACCATCAAACTTAACAGTTTTAACTGTACGGCCGTTGATATCTACTACTGATACACCATTTACAAGGCTTGAAGAAGCGTTTGCAATGTTGATTACGTTTGTAGCAGGGTTAGGGAATACAGCAAGTTGTGAAGCTGCATTTTCTTCTACACCGGCAACTGAAGATACTTGTACGTTATCAAGAGTTACCCATCCGAAGTTAGCTTGTGCCTGAGCAGGAGCTGTATAGTTGAAACCTATGTAGTAAACACCTGTTGAAGGAGCTGTAAATGTAGCTGTTTCTTGTATCCACTCGTTGTTTACAATTTCAGTTAAAGGCTTAATAGTTGTAGTTTGAGCCGCTACAGTATTATCATCACCTACAGTTACCCTAAGGTTATTAACACCACCGTTACCGGCACCAATACGCTCTCTTACATAGTATGTAACAGTTACTACCTCACCACCTGTAAGGTTAAGAGGCCTAGAGAAAAGCCATGCATCAGAAATTGCACCGAAAGCACCTGCGCTAATAGCTAATTCACCTTCTTGAGGGGTAAAAGCAGTTCCTGCAGCAGGCATTGTTTCCCAGGTAGAACCTGTAGCTGCATTTAGAATAGACCATCCGCCAAGGCTTGGAGTTTCGAAACCGTAAGTATAAGCAAGGTCAGCAGCAGTAAATTCAGTACTGAAAGAGATTGGCCCTATCCAGTCACTGTAATCTGTACCGCCGCAAAAAGAACGGATGTAGAATGAGTAGTCTGTGCTTGGAGTTAAATCAGTAAGGTTAACTTCTGTTCCATCCATTACATCAATAGTATTGATAGCACCGTTACCCTGCTCATAATCAAGTGGGCCGTACTCAAACTGATATCCTTCAGGAGCACCAACTGCAGGAGCTGTCCAGCTTATTGAAACAGTTGTAGTTGTAGGCGCTTCAACATATTGGAAACCACCAGGAGTAAAACATGATGTAGGTGTAACTGAAAGTTCAAAATCAAAACCTAAAGCTGACCAACGGTTATCAAACATAATGTAATATGTTACACCGGCTGCTGCAGGGAATTCAAGATCAGAAAGGTATTCTTCATTAGCCGCATCAACATCATCATTAATTGCGTAGCAGGTTAAGTTACTGCAAGTTCCTGTAAATACAGAAACCCTTGTATCAAGGTTTGGGTTTGTATTTGCAGCAATATTAGTATTAACCCTTACAAGCGCGTTTTCAGTCGCTGTAAATGAATACCATTCTCCTGTTGGAGTTGCTGCTGCTGCCTGCCAGCATCCGGCCTGATAAGTACCGTCAATTGTTCCAACCGTGTAAGTACCCGGTGTCACCGCAACTGCACCGCCACAATTGTTTTGTGCATTTGCAGTTAAAAAGGAGCCTACTAGTAATGCCCCTAATAGTAATTGTTTTTTCATGGTAATAGTTTTTAATTTTTTCCAAAAGTAGTAAAAAAAAAATCTGATACAATTTTTATTATGTTAATATCAATAAAAAAACAAGCTTTAATTAAATATTTTTTACGACTTTCTGAATTAACTATTAAATAAGTATTTAAAGTAATGCTGTACTTAATTGTATATCAAGTCTTACAATTAAATTGTTTTGCTAATCTTGTTAATTAAATAAAAGTCAGCCAGCACTAAAGCCGCCATTGCCTCTACAATAGGTACTGCCCTGGGTACAACACAGGCATCGTGCCTGCCTTTACCTTTAACTTCGGCCAAGTTACTATGTATGTCAATAGACTGCTGGCTCTGCATCAGTGTTGCCACAGGCTTAAAAGCGACCCTGAAATATATATCCATCCCGTTACTTATCCCTCCCTGAATACCCCCTGAAAGGTTAGTTTTCGTAGTTCCATCCGTATTAAAAATATCATTGTGCTCGCTTCCTTTCATTTTTGCGCCGCAAAAGCCACTACCATATTCAAATCCTTTAACGGCATTTATAGATAACATTGCCTTTCCTAATTCAGCATGCAACTTATCGAACACAGGCTCTCCCAGGCCGGCAGGTACATTTTGCAATACACAGGTAATTGTCCCTCCTACAGTGTCGCCATCTTTTCGAACCTCTTTAATATATGCTTCCATTTTAGCAGCAGTTTCTGTGTCAGGGCAGCGCACATCATTAATGTCTGTCAGGCTTAAATCAAGCGCCTGATAGGGCTTATCTATAAATATATCTCCAACAGATGATACAAAAGCATTAATCTTAATTTCCGGCATGAGCTGCCTGGCTATTGCCCCTGCCGCAACACGGCAGGCAGTTTCGCGCGCTGAGCTTCTGCCCCCGCCCCTGTAATCTCTTATACCATATTTTTGCTGATAAGTATAATCGGCGTGAGACGGCCTGTAAACATCTTTAATATGAGAATAGTCTTTACTCTTGTGGTCTTCATTTTTTATTATAAAGCCAATAGGTGTACCTGTTGTTACTCCCTCAAATATTCCTGACAAAAATTCTACCATATCCGGTTCCTTTCGTTGTGTAACAATTGCAGACTGCCCCGGACGTCGCCTGTCCATTTCTTTCTGTACAGCGTCCATATCAAGAGCAATCCCTGCCGGGCAACCGTCAATAATCCCTCCTATTAACGGCCCATGAGATTCGCCAAACGTTGTTAGTTTAAATATATGCCCAAAAGTATTTCCTGCCATTATGTTGTAAGTTTTTACAAATTTACTTTTTCCTGACTTAAATAATACCTGCTTTATTTTTAAATACAACTATTTTATAACCTTATCATAAGCTGTAATTAAAACACATAGGTGTATTTTGCATAAAACACCCCATGAAAAAAAGGATAGTTGACCTTGTTGTTCTCTCTGATGTTCATTTGGGAACGTATGGCTGCCACGCCAAAGAACTGCTTAATTACCTTTCTACAATTAAGCCAAAGACACTGATACTTAACGGCGACATTATAGATATATGGCAATTCAGGAAATCATACTTCCCAAAGTCGCACCTTAAAGTGGTAAAGAAAATAATAGACATGGCATCTAAAGGCACCAAGGTTTATTATATAACCGGCAACCACGACGAAATGTTGCGTAAATTCAGCGATACCAGTATGGGCAATTTTTGCCTGGTTGATAAAGTTGTTTTAGAGCTTGACGGAAAAAAAGCATGGTTTTTTCATGGCGATGTTTTTGACAGTTCTGTTAACCACGCAAAATGGGTAGCCAAACTGGGCGGCATAGGCTACGACTACCTTATATTATTAAACAGGTTTATAAACTGGGTTCTGGTTAAAATGGGGCGCGAACAGTATTCATTATCAAAGAAAATAAAATCGGGTGTAAAAAAAGCCGTAAAGTTTATTTCTGACTTTGAAGAAACTGCCGCTGAGCTTGCTATAGAAAATCAGTATGACTTTGTAATATGCGGTCATATACACGAGCCGAAGATAGAGAAGAAGGAAAATAAAAAAGGAAGTGTTATTTACCTTAACAGTGGCGACTGGATTGAAAACCTTACGGCTTTGGAGTATAACAAAAAAAGATGGAAGTTGTACCAGTATGCCAATGAGATTAAGGTTAAAGAGGAAGAGTATTTTGAAATGGAAACCGAACTGGGCAACAGATTAATAGCATCGCTGATATTTGATAAAAAACTGAAACCTCTTAAAAATTAGTTATATTAGCAGCACTAACTTAACTGATTTTTTAAAAATGAAAAACACACTTTTATTATTAGGCTTCAGCCTGTTTATGTTTTCCTGCTCAAGTGACGATTCCGGAAATGACAATGTAACTTCCACTTCAGATTTTCTTCCGCTAAATGCGGGTAACTACTGGGTGTATGATGTTGAGAGCGATGCTGCTGGCGGCTCCGGCAGAGACTCTTTATATGTGGCTAATGATACTGTTATTAACGGTAACACCTACAAAAAGTTTAAAACACTTAATATGTCTTGGGGCTTCTATTCAAGCGCACTTGCAAACAATGGTGTAAGAAAGGTTGAAGACAGGCTGGTGCTAAGCGGAAGTGCTGCTGTTAACTTTTCTGAAGAACTGCCTTTCTCTTTAGATGTTACAGACCTTACAATATTCAGGGAAAATGCTGCTAACAACCAGGTACTTGGTTCGGTATCAGACGTATTATCTCAAGTATATGATGAAAACACCACACTTGAATTTGATTACACCCTTACCAGTACTGCAAAAGAAAACCTGTCAAGCTATACGGCCGGTGGCGTTCAATATAATAACGTTAGGTCGGTAGAAATTAAACTGAGGATGGAAGTTACTGCAAATGTTGAATTTTCGGGTACCAGTTTTCCTGTCAATATAATGCCGGAGCAGGATATTATTGTATCTACACAATATTATGCTGAAAATATAGGTGTTGTGCATGTGGTGACAGATTTTGAATATGTCCTCTCCAATGTTTCTCAATTACCTATACCTATAGATTTGCCATTACCATCATCTGCTGCTGTACATCAGGAAGAAATACTTGATGTTTATGTAGCTGAATAATTTAACAAAATTATAAGTGTTAAGAATTTAACACTATATTTTCTTACAAATAACTGTGCTATAATTTTGCTTCATAACAATAACCCAAAGTAATATTATGAAGAAACTACTATTAGCCGCTGTAATGCTACTGGGTGTAGCCTTTACAGCACAGGCACAGGAAGAAAGAAACGCATTAGGTTTACGTTTAGGTGATAATGACGGCTTTGGCGGAGAAGTATCTTACCAGCGTTACCTTAGCTCCGGCAACAGGCTTGAACTTGACCTTGGTTGGCGTGATTCAGAACGTTATGATGCCGTTAAGCTTACAGGCCTATACCAGTGGGTTTGGAATATTGAAGGCGGATTTAACTGGTATGCCGGTGTAGGTGGTGGTCTTGGTACATGGGAATTTGATGATGATGATGTGCCACCGGGATTTGATGATGATGATGACAGCGGTACATTTGTATTTCTGGCAGGTAATATTGGTATAGAATATAATTTTGATATACCATTGCAGTTATCGCTTGACTTTAGGCCGGAGGTTTATTTTGGCGACGATTTCAGGGATGATGATTTTGGCCCGGATATCGCGCTTGGTATCAGGTATAAGTTTTAAGTAAATACTTATAAAGTATAACCACTACAAGCCTGCCCTGTATTAGGGCAGGCTTTTTATATGTAAATATTTAATTAGCCAATCCATAATTTGTATTAGTTAAAGCCAATAGATTATCTTTGCGGATATACCTATTTTAAACACACAACAAATGCAAATTTTATCAGAACTTAATGCTATATCTCCCATAGACGGAAGGTACAGGAGTAAAACTATATCATTATCGCCTTATTTCTCTGAAGAAGCTCTAATCCGCTACCGCGTACTGGTAGAAATAGAATATTTTATAGCACTCTGCGAGTTACCGTTACCGCAACTGGAACGGGTTGACAAAAACCTTTATGATAACCTGCGTAATATTTACAGGAATTTTACAACACAGGATGCGTTACAGATAAAAGAAATAGAAAAAACAACCAACCATGATGTAAAGGCGGTTGAATATTTCATTAAAAAAGCATTTGACAATTTAGGGCTTCAGGATTATAAAGAATTCATACACTTTGGGCTGACAAGCCAGGATATAAATAATACGGCAATACCATTATCTGCAAAAGAAGCATTTGAGAATGTTTACATGCCGGCGCTTATAAATGTAATATCCAAGCTTAAAGAACTAAGTGTTGAATGGGCAAATGTGCCAATGCTGGCACGTACCCACGGGCAGCCTGCATCTCCTACCCGCCTTGGTAAAGAAATCGGAGTATTTACCGAAAGGCTCGAAGAGCAGTTGCGTTTATTATACAACATTCCGTTTGCTGCAAAGTTTGGCGGTGCAACCGGTAATTTTAATGCACACTTTGTTGCATACCCAAAAAACGACTGGAGGCAGTTTGGGCTTAATTTTGTAGAAGGTACACTTGGGCTAAGGCACTCCTTCCCTACTACACAAATAGAACATTACGACCATTTTGCTGCTTTTTTTGATGCTTTAAAACGAATTAATACCATATTGATAGATCTTGACCGCGATATATGGACCTATGTATCTATGGATTACTTTAAGCAGAAAATAAAAGCTGGTGAAATAGGTTCATCTGCAATGCCACATAAGGTAAACCCAATAGATTTTGAAAATTCTGAAGGTAACCTGGGCATAGCAAATGCTGTTTTTGAGCACCTCTCTGCAAAGCTTCCTATATCAAGGCTGCAACGCGACCTTACCGATAGCACGGTACTACGCAATATAGGCGTACCAATAGGGCATACCCTTATCGCTTTTGAAGCCACTTTGAAAGGGCTTAACAAGCTGCTGCTTAATGCTGATAAGTTTGAGGAAGACCTTGAGAAGAACTGGGCTGTTGTTGCTGAAGCTATACAAACAATTTTACGCCGTGAAAACTACCCTAACCCGTATGAGGCGCTTAAAAACCTTACACGCACCAATCAGGTTATAGATAAAAATGCTATACACAGCTTCATCAAGAGCCTCTATGTTTCTGATGAAGTAAAAAATGAATTATTACAGATTACTCCTGCTAATTATTTAGGAATAAATCCATAACTTTAAAAGCAGTAAAATGTATTTATGCCAAACAAGATACTTATCATTTTCGCGCACCCGCTGTTCGAAAAATCGAATGCACATGCTGCACTGGTAAGGCACATTCCGGGTTCGCCAAATATAACCTTTCATGACCTTTACCAGGAATACCCGGAATTTGACATAGATATGAAGCGCGAGCAGGAGCTCTTGCTGCTTCACGATATAATTATATGGCAGCACCCCATGTACTGGTACAGTTGCCCGCCACTGTTAAAGCAATGGATTGATATTGTACTGGAGCACGGATGGGCATACGGGCGCGAGGGAAAGGCACTGAAAGATAAAATACTCATGCAGGTAATTACCACCGGGGGCAGGCGCGAAAACTACAGCCCAACCGGGCGCGACCGTTTTACTATTATGCAGTTGCTTGAGCCTTTTAACCAGACAGCCAAGGTATGCAACATGACCTACATACCACCTTATGTGGTACACGGAACACACTCTATGGATGCAGAGGGGTATGAAAGGTGCGGAAGTGCATACCGTGCTGCCCTTGAGTATCTTGAAAATAAAGGTGTAAACCTTTCAGAGATTTCTAAATATCCTTATTTTAATGAATGGTTCCAAACTAAAATAAGCTAACTATCATGGAAAACGGCTTTTTTTTTGAGGCAATAATTTACCTTTCTGCGGCTGTAATATGTGTTCCTATTGCAAAAAAGCTGGGGTTAAGCTCTATTTTAGGATACTTATTTGCCGGTATAATAATAGGGCCGTATATGCTGGGGCTTATCGGGCAGGAGGGCGAAGACATTATGCACTTTGCAGAATTTGGAGTGGTGATGATGCTTTTCCTTATCGGGCTGGAACTTGACCCTTATAAATTTTGGCGCATGCGCAAATTTATATTTGGCATGGGCTTATTGCAGGTGGTTGCAACAACGCTGATACTTTTCCTGGCATGTTCGCTTGTATTGCGGTGGCAGTGGGAAACTACTCTGGTAATATCTATGGCACTAACGCTGTCTTCTACCGCGATAGTAATGCAGACACTTAAAGAAAAGAACCTTTCTAAAACCTCTATGGGGAGGTCATCATTTGCAGTGCTGCTTTTTCAGGATATTGCTGTTATCCCCATATTAGCACTGTTACCCTTTTTAGCAGGCGGCAATGTGCAGAACGAAAATGTGGGGCATTCTCTAATAAACGGTTTTTCGCCGTGGCTGCAGGCTGCTATAGTATTTGGCGCAATAGCCACCGTATATTTTGCGGGGCGTTATATTATTGTGCCTTTGCTGCACATTGTAGCCAAAACAAGGCTACAGGAACTGTTTACGGCCTCTGCCCTATTGTTGGTTATGGCTGTATCCTATTTAATGCAGCTTGTTGGCCTTAGCCCCGCACTTGGTGCTTTTATGGCAGGCGTGGTATTGGCCAATAGCGAATTCAGGCACGAGCTGGAAGGCGATATAGAGCCTTTTAAAGGTTTGCTGCTTGGCCTGTTCTTTATTGGTGTGGGAGCCTCTATCAACTTTACACTTATCTTTGCCGACCCTGCTTTTATTATAGTATTTACTACCATCTTTAATATCATCAAGTTCTTTGTGCTTGCAGGTATAGGAAGGCTTTATAAAAAGAGCTCTGACCAGAACCTGCTGTTTGCTTTCGCACTTAGCCAGGCAGGAGAATTTGGTTTCGTAATATTAGGCTTTGCCAATCAGCTAAACCTTATGCCTACTATGCTTTCTAACCAAATGATGGCTATAATAGCATTGAGCATGGTAGGCACACCATTCTTACTGCTTATAAACGAAAGATGGATAGACCCCTACTTTGGCGTGAAGGAAAAGCAAAGCAAAAAGGACTATGATACCATTGATGAAGATGAAAAGAATGATGTTATCATAGCCGGGTTCGGGAATTTTGGCAGTACCATAGGCCGACTGCTCAAGGCTAACGGCATTCCGGCAACAGTATTAGACATGAACTCTGAACGGGTAGATTCGCTGCGCAAAATGGGCTTTAAGGTATATTACGGAGATGCTACACGTTTAGAACTCCTTACGGCTGCAGGCTGTGAAAGCGCTAAAATTTTTATAGCTGCGATAGACAACCCTCAGGTTAACCTTAGCGTAATTGAAAAAATAAAAAAGCACTTTCCGCATCTAAAAATACTGGCGCGTGCGCGAAACCGTACTGATGCTTTTGAAATGGTGGATATCGGGTTAACTGACTTTTACAGGGAAAACCTTTACAGTGCAGTACATTTAGGCGTAGATGCACTGGTAGAGCTTGGGCACAGGCGTTATACAGCTACACGCCAAGGGCAGCGCTTTATTAAATATGATGAGCAGGCTACCTTCAGGCTGGCGCACAAACGGCACGATAAAAAGGCATTCCTCATTACATCTCTGGAAGAAATTGAAATGCAGGAACAACTTATTAAGGGCGACCTTTACGCACAGCTCGGTGCAAATGACCATGCATGGGAGAGTGAAGACATTAAACGCGAACACAGGGCCGAAGTTATCGGCAAGCCGCTTGAAGAGTAGTTTACCGCTCACAGTTACAGAGTATAAAAAAACCGAAAGTAAATTTTCGGTTTTTTTATATGCCTTTTTGCTTTTACTTACTTATCTCGAATAGTTAGGAGATTCTTTCGTAATGGTTACATTATGCGGATGGCTTTCGGATATACCGCTTGAGGTTATACGCACAAACCTGCCGTTTTCCTGTAGTGTCGGTATATCTTTCGCGCCGCAGTAGCCCATACCGGCACGCAAGCCGCCAATAAACTGCAACATACTTTCAAATAGTTCGCCTTTATATGGCACACGCCCCACGATACCTTCCGGTACCAGTTTTTTAACATCGTCTTCCACGTCCTGAAAGTAACGGTCTTTAGAGCCTTCTTTCATAGCTTCTACAGAGCCCATACCCCTGTAAGATTTAAACTTCCTGCCTTCAAATATAATAGTTTCGCCCGGCGACTCTTTCGTACCTGCAAGCAGTGACCCAAGCATAACACAGTCGGCGCCCGCTGCCAAAGCTTTAGGTATATCGCCTGTGTAACGGATACCACCATCTGCAATAACGGGTACTCCTGAGCCTTTTAACGCCGCAGCAACCTCTAATACCGCCGAAAACTGAGGGAAACCTACACCTGCCACAACCCTTGTTGTGCATATAGAGCCGGGGCCTATGCCTACCTTAACAGCATCTGCACCGTTTTCGGCAAGGTATAATGCAGCTTCCGGGGTTGCAATATTACCCACTACAACATCTAAGTCGGGAAATTGTGCCTTAACCTCTTTAAGAACAGTTACAACACCTTTTGTATGGCCATGTGCTGTATCTATAATTATAGCATCTACACCTGCATTAACAAGTGCTTCGGCACGTTTAACCGCATCGGCTGTAACGCCAACGGCAGCGGCAACCCGCAAACGCCCATACCTGTCTTTATTAGCCATTGGTTTTTGGGTAAGCTTGGTTATATCCCTAAAGGTAATTAACCCGATAAGCTTATTATCTGTATTAACTACAGGCAGCTTTTCAATCTTATTTTCCTGTAATATAATCTCGGCTGTTTCAAGGGTAGTGCCCTCACCTGCAGTTACCAGGTTTTCAGAAGTCATAACCTCTGTTATGGCACGTACATTGTCTTTTTCGAACCTCAGGTCGCGATTGGTAACTATGCCTTTAAGCACTCCGTTATCATCTACCACAGGAATACCGCCAATACCATATTCACGCATTGCGTTTTTAGCATCGCCCACAGTAGCGGTAAGCGGCAGGGTAACCGGATCTATTATCATACCCGACTCGGCGCGCTTTACTTTTCTTACTTCTGTAGCCTGCTGCTCTATTGTCATGTTCTTGTGCAGAACACCTATACCGCCTTCGCGGGCCATAGCTATAGCCATAGCGCTTTCGGTAACGGTATCCATAGCCGCAGAAACTATAGGCACATTTAAGGTAATGTTTCGGGTAAATCGTGTTTTTATGCTTACTTCGCGAGGCAGTACCTCAGAGTAGTTGGGAACCAGCAGAACATCATCGTAAGTTAAACCTTCGCCGATGATTTTAGTTGTGTGTGCTTTCATCTTGCAATTTGTAGTTAAATTGCATGCAAATATAAGTTTTTTTAGGGAGAATTAAAATAAAGAAATTATTACTATTTTCGGGCTTTTCAGAATTTACTATGAGCATTATAAAATTTCGTTTCAAAAATATTGTCCTTCCTTATTTAAGAGCATTATCAATATTGGTAATCATTCACGCAATTTTGTATTATCTGCTTTTTGAAATGATATTTACAAATACCGGCGAAGGCATCTATGGAATAGCGCTTAGCGTAATTCTCTCCGCAATATTTTTATTTCTATATCTTAAGCCATTTCTGAAAGGTAAAGAACTAAAACCTAAAATGGATAGATTCAAAATGTATATGGCGCTGCTAATTTTTGCATGTTTATTATTGTCAGCAAACAGTGCACTAATAAAATCTTTGTCTCAAAAGATTCTTATTATAGAAAGTCCCGATTTTCTTCCATCTGAAAATGATACTGATATAGATAAAGTAGTAATTAAGAATTTTGAACTTGATACTGCTTACATTGGACAAAATTATTGGTTTGAATGGCACAGCAGAAGAAGGGGAAGATCTTACAGAACCATAGAAATTGTTCTGGCGATGCCCTTAAAGGTCAAAACAAAATATAGCTTCCGCAAATTCCTGTTTTGGTCTTGTAATATTAAAAGTGAAAGGGTAGATGATGGTAGTTTGTCCAAAAATGAAATTAAAGGATTACTTGAAGGACATAAAGACAGTTTTTTACACAGGATAAAAGACATAAAAGCTTTTAAACTTTTAAAGCAAACTTCTCCAGACCCGAGGTATTTATCTGCAATATTTGAAGGTATGGGAGATACCGAGAACGATAATGTAAATAAAAGAACCCCTATATTATTGGAGCCTGTATTCGAAACTAATTCTGAAATCATACAGCACAATATTTACCTTGTTTTGGGTGCTGCTTTATTTAATATTCTTGGTCTGTTCTATTTGGCCTCGCAATTTGAGTTAAAAACTCATAAAAGCAATAAAAGCTTCGATTTCATAAAGTCTTAATGAAACTCACCAAACAGTTTGGTTGCCTCATTATACGCACTCTCAAAACTTAGCGAGTTAAGATTAGTCAAAGCTTTTTCGGCGGTAAAGTAAGAAAGCATTTTCTCTGTTGGCATATTGCCAGTAAGTTCATCTTTTGCCATTGGGCAGCCGCCAAATCCCTGTATGGCACCATCAAAACGCATGCAGCCGGCCTTATAAGCAGCATCGGTTTTTTCATGCCATTTGTTAGGTGTAGTGTGCAGGTGTGCACCAAACTCTACATCAGGATATTTAGGTATCAGGTTAGAAAAAAGGTAGTCAATAACCTCGGGTGTAGAGCTGCCAATAGTGTCAGAAAGTGAGAGTATGGTAACTCCCATAGCAGCCAGTTTTTCTGTCCACTCCCCTACTATTTCCACATTCCACGGGTCGCCGTAAGGATTGCCGAATCCCATAGATAAATAGGCAACCACCTCTTTGTTGCTTTTTACGGCAATGTTAAGTATTTCCTGAAGTGTAACTATAGATTCTGCAATGGTTTTGTGCGTGTTCCGCATCTGGAAGTTCTCGCTGATAGAAAACGGGTAACCCAGGTATTGTATTTCAGGATGTACCGAAGCGATTTCTGCCCCTTTTGTGTTTGCAATAATGGCAAGCAGCTTACTTGTTGTAGCAGATAAATCGAGCTGTGCCAGCACCTCTGCCGTGTCCTGCATTTGCGGTATGGCTTTTGGCGATACAAAGCTGCCAAAATCTATAGTATCAAAACCCACACGCAGCAGCGACTGTAAATAAGCCACTTTACGCTCTGTAGGTATAAAACCTTTAATGCCCTGCATGGCATCTCGCGGGCATTCTATAATTTTTACCTGCTTCATAGAAGCCAAAGATAAAAAAGTTTTTTATTGATTTTGCTGCTATTTAAAGCCAATATCCGATATTTTTAGCAATATGGCAAATTATCTTTTGCTATGCTATGAATATCAAAATTTTAGTTATAGCCCCTGTTTTATTATTTCAAGGTTAATAGCTTTTACAAGCGCCGGCCCTTCATATACAAACCCGGTATATAATTGGATGAGGCTCGCTCCTGCTTTCAGCTTTTCTACGGCATCATCGGGTGAATGGATTCCCCCAACCCCTATTATCGGAAATGCCTTATTGCTTTTCTCCGAAAGAAAACGGATAACCTCTGTAGAGCGTTTTGTTAGCGGCCTGCCGCTAAGTCCGCCGGACTCGCTTTTATTTTCTGACTGTAACCCTTCCCTGCTTATAGTGGTATTGGTTGCAATAACCCCTGCAATTGCAGTTGTTTTTACAATATCTATAATATCCAGTAGCTGTTCATCTGTAAGGTCGGGTGCAATTTTAAGGAGTATAGGCTTCTGGTTGGGTTTGGAAGCATTAAGAGCCTGCAAAGCCATCAGCAGTTTTGTCAGCGGTTCTTTATCCTGCAATTCACGCAAATTGGGTGTATTAGGCGAGCTTACATTAACTACAAAATAATCTACATAGTCATACAGTGCATTAAAACATATTTCATAATCATTTACAGCCTCTTCGTTAGGCGTAACTTTATTCTTGCCTATGTTCCCGCCTATCAGCACGTGCCCCTTTCCTTTAGGGTTGCTCTTAAGCCTTTCTGCAGCTACGGCTACACCGCCATTATTAAAGCCCATCCGGTTAATGAGCGCACTATCTTCTTTAAGGCGAAAAAGCCTTGTTTTTGGGTTACCTTCTTGTGGCTTTGGGGTAAGTGTGCCAATCTCTATAAACCCGAAGCCGCAGTTAGAAAGTTCTTTATACAGTACCGCATCCTTATCAAGCCCTGCTGCCAAACCTACAGGGTTACCAAATGTTAGCCCGAAAACTTCACGCTTAAGTTTAGGGTGATTTACAGTATATTTTTTACGCATAAAGGCAGCAGCACCGGGAATTTTATTCAATAACCGAATGGAGTCGAAAGTAAAATGGTGCACTTTTTCAGGGTCGTACCTGAATAATAACGGCCTAATAAAAGATTTATACATAATTGTTGTGTTGTTGGCGCAAATTTACTTAAATTCCCGATAACGATAAAGGAGATTACCAACAACTAAAAAATTATGATTCAATCTACAGGACAAACTAAAGACAGTACCTACCAGGCGGGAGTACGAAAAACATTTGCGATCAGCCTGCAAGAGGCATGGCAACTTGTATTTTCGGGTAAGGGAATGGCAATATGGCTGGGTTATGATACTGATCTTCGCACTGTAAAGGGCTCACCTTACAAAACGGGTAATGCCATAACCGGCACTGTAAGGGTTGTTAAAGAGTTCTCTCATGTAAGGTTTACATACAAAAAAGAGAATTGGGATAATGAGTCGCTGGTTCAAATCCGGTTTATAGCTGCCAAAACAGGAACTACAATAAGCTTTCATCAGGAAAAATTAGCCGATTCATCACAGAGGAAAGAGATGAAACAGCATTGGGAAGCCGCACTCACACAATTTTCAGCACTTGTATAATGGACTTAAAAGATACATTTTGTGGCCTTGTCGTAAAATATGCCAATAACGAAGATAAAGCGATAGAACTTTGGCAGGAACTAAAAGAGCACTATTCTGCAAAAAGGCGTTATTATCATAATCTAATGCATTTGCAGTATATGCTAAATGTTATTGAACCCGTATTACATAAGGCAGAAGATGCCGATAGTTTACTGTTTGCTTTATTTTATCATGATTTTGTTTATGATGCTACATCAAAACAAAATGAAGAAAACAGTGCAAAGGCTGCCGCAGAACGTTTACAAGCTATTGATTTTCCTGAAGAAAAGATTGTTTTGTGTTCCCAACATATAATTGCCACAAAGAAACATGAAACTTCAGATTGTGCAGACACCAACTTGTTGCTTGATGCCGACTTGAGCATATTGGGCAGCAGCAAAGAAGAATATGATGCTTATTGCCGTAACATTCGTAAAGAATATGGTTTATACCCTGACTTGGTTTATAAACCGGGAAGAAGAAAAGTAATCCAGCACTTTCTTAAAATGGAAAACATTTTTAAAACAGTTTACTTCAGGGAAAAATTCGGGTTAAAAGCAAGATCCAATTTAAAAACAGAGCTGCACATGCTTAAATCATAATAGTTTTTACCGCTATACCTAAAATGGATAAACATCGCAAAAAGAATGTTTAACTATTTATAATCTTTACCTAAAATAAGGTAGTGCATAATCTGATGTGTATCTTCGTTTTACTATATTTGATATAAAATTGCTAAGAATAATTATACATGCGCCTGTATGACAATTGAGGATAATAATGTAACGCCGGACTTTCTTTCATCAAACGGGCAGTTAGGGCAATTAATCAGGAATCATAACTGGGATTCAACCTCACTGGGGCCAATAAAGAACTGGTCGCAAAGCCTTAAAACTACTATAAACCTGATGCTGAATTCGCAAAACCCTATCTGGATTGGGTGGGGCGCGGAAAATCTTTTTTTATATAACGATGCCTACATTGATGTTTTGGGTACAGATAAGCACCCATGGGCGCTGGGTAAGCCTGCATCTGTTGTGTGGGAAGAAATATGGGACATCTGCGGCCCGCTCTCAGATAAAGTATATAAAGAGGGTAAGTCATCTAATAATACAGATGTTCAGCTATTTATGAAGAGGGGCAGTTTACTGGAAGAAGTATATTTTTCTTTTTCATACAGTCCTGTTATAGATGAATCAGGCAAAGTAGGCGGATTATTTTGTCCGAACTTCGAAACTACTTCAAAAATACTTAATGCGAGGCGAAACGGTACCTTATCTGAGCTTGCTGCCAAGTCGCTTATAGAGAAAACCCCGGCGAAAGCATGTGCTTCTGCTGCTGCAATACTTTCTAAAAATAGCGAAGACATTCCGTTTGCAATATTTTACCTCCACAACAATAACAATATGGAAGTTGTGCAACGTGTTGGTCTTGAAAAATGTACCGAAAGTGTTTTTCCTAAAAATATTTCCTACCGCGAAACCGGAAATGACAAAAAGCTTCTTGATATTATGCAGGGGGGGCAGGTAGAAATAATAGAAATTACAGAACCCGACCTTTTTCCTGAAGGGCTTGCCGGTCAGCAAATTAAGCAGGCAATAGCATTGCCCCTTACACTTTCGGGCAATGTACAGGCAGGTTTATTGATTTGTGGGCTTAACCCTACCCGCAGGCTTGACAGTGACTATTACACTTTTTTTGAAATGGTATCGGGCCAGGTGGCAACAGCGTTGCAAAATGCTACTGCAGCAGAAAACGAACGTAAACGTTTAGAGGAGCTTGCTGAAATAGACCGGGCAAAAACAGCTTTTTTCAGCAATATAAGCCATGAATTCCGTACGCCTTTAACCCTTATGCTGGGCCCGCTTGAAGATATGCTTCAAAACGGAAGCCTTAAGCAGGGTGAGCGTAAATCTGTAGAAACAACCCATAGAAATGCGCTAAGGCTATTAAAGCTGGTAAACACGCTGCTTGATTTCAGCATGATAGAAAGTGGCAGGATCAAAGCAAAGTATATACCTATGGATGCTGCCGCTTTTACAATGAGCCTTGCTTCAAACTTTCGCTCCATTATAGAAAGGGCAGGGATAGAATTTATAGTCAGCAGTGACAAGATTACCCGTAACGTTTACCTTGACAGGGAAATGTGGGAGAAAATTATTTTTAACCTGCTCTCAAATGCTTACAAATATACTTTAAGAGGAAAGATATCTGTAAACATTAAAGAAGATGGAGACCAGTTTAAAATAGAAGTTGAGGATACGGGAACAGGAATACCTAAAAATGAACTTCCTAAGATGTTTACCCGTTTTCACCGCATTGCCAACAGTGCCGGGCGCAGTTTTGAAGGCTCGGGCATCGGGCTGAGCATGATAAGGGAGTTTATATTACAGCATGGCGGAAATATTACTGTTGAAAGTGAAGAAGGTAAAGGCACTGTTTTTACAGTAACCATACCTTTTGGAAATAAGCACCTGCCGGATGAACAGGTTTTAGAAAATGATTTTACAGAAGATATATATTTAACTGATAAGCACACAAAAGAAATAAAGCTGCTTACCAATCCGGAAGGTGACGAAACAGAAGTGAGCCAGGAAGAAGTATATCCTGTTACAGATACAGTACTTGTAGTTGATGATAATGATGACATGCGCAATCATATTAAATCTATTATCAGGTCAAACTACAATGTTGTAACAGCACGAAATGGCAAGCAAGCGCTGGAAAAAATTAAGCAGCATAAAATTTCGCTTGTACTGAGTGACATAATGATGCCTGTAATGGACGGGCTGCAACTGGTAAAAGAAATCAAGAGCAATCCTGAAACTGCCGTATTACCTTTAATATTACTTACTGCACGTGCGGGGGAAGAATCACGCATCCATGGATATGAAACCGGTGCAGATGATTATCTGGTTAAGCCATTTTCATCTAAAGAACTTATGGCACGCATACGTTCTCATATTAACATCAGTAAGAGCAGGAACCACATCCGCAACCAGATAAAAACTATTTTCAGCCAGGTACCAATAGCCATAATGATTTTAAAAGGAAACGATTTTATCATTGAAATGGCTAATGATGAGGCATTAAAAATGTGGAATGCAGATAAACATGACCTGCAAAACAAGTCCGTTCTTGAAGTATTACCACTAATTAATGAGGGAGATTACAGGCAAATACTAAACGATGTTTATATTAACGGAAAGAGTTATACGGAAGATGAGAAACGCTTTGATATCAGTATTGGAGAAGAAGTACATCAATTATATTTAAAAATTGCGCTGCAACCACTGCATGATGAGAACGGTTTAATATCAGGTATTATAGCTATTGCCGAAAATATTACTGCACAGGTACAGGCACGCAAGAAAATTGAGGATAGTGAAAATAAATTCCGCAATCTTATACATCAGGCACAAATAGGCATTGTTGTTTTTAAAGGCGAGAATTTAAAAATTGATGTTGTTAATGACAGGTATTGCGAAATACTTGGTATGCAGCGTGTGCATATAGAAGGCCGGAATATGACCGAAATTATGCCTGAGCTTAAAGGTTCTTATGTAGAGGAAAATCTTTTACATGTGCTGCATACAGGAGATAAGCACGCACACAATAACCTGCCGGTAACACTTACACTTAATGGCAAAACCGAAACTAATTACTATAGCTCTGTTTACCAGCCACTGGTAGAGAATAATAAAATAACAGGTGTAGTAGCTTTGGTTAACAAGGTTACAGATGAATATTTAACGTCTAAAATAAAAGAGCAAAACGAGGAAGACCTAATGCTGATACTGGAAACAATGCCACATATTGCTTTCAGGGCAGACAGCACAGGTATGCTGGTATACTATAACCAGCGTTTTTATGACTACACAGGACTTACTTTTGAAGAAGCAAAAGGTAACGGCTGGCAAGCGGTTATACAACCTGATATGCTACAGGAGGTATATAATGACTGGATGCAGTGTGTAAATACCGGTGAAGGGCTCGATGTATCCTTCCTTATGAAGCGGGCTTCAGACGGAATGTACCGTTGGCACCTGGCACGTGCCGTGGCACTGCATGATGAAAAAGGAGCAATATCGCAATGGGTAGGAACGCTTACAGATGTTCATGAGCAGAAAGTATTTGCCGAGAAGCTGGAAGCTATGGTTAATGACCGTACAGAGAGGCTTAACAAGTCGAATATTTTATTGGCGCAAAAAAACCTGGAGCTGGAGCAAAGCAATAAAGAGTTAGAGTCGCTAACTTATGTAGCAAGCCACGACCTTCAGGAACCACTACGTAAAATAAGGACCTTTATAAATATAATTAAGGATAAAGGCAGCCCTGAAAAGAACGACCAGTATTTTGCGAAAATAGATACATCTGCAAGGCGCATGTCACAGCTTATACAGGACGTACTGACCTACAGCAGGCTCGCCTCTGACACAGAAGAGTATATCCCGACCGACCTGAGTAAAATACTTGATGGCGTACTGCAGGATTATGAACTTGCCATAACTGAAAAGAATGTTGTCATTAATGCAGAAAGGCTTCCTGTGGTAAATGCTATACCGCTGCACATGAACCAGTTGTTTGGTAATCTTTTAAGTAATGCCTTAAAGTACAGTAAAGAAAATCCGGTTATAAGCATTAGCTGTAAAACAGTGCGGGGTTTTGATATTAAAGACTTTAATGGCAATAATATTGAACAGAAATATACCGAAATACGATTTGAAGATAATGGTATTGGATTTGAAGATAAATACAGCAAACAAATTTTTAAGATGTTCCAACGGCTTCATGGCAGGAATGAGTATGCAGGTACCGGTATCGGGCTTAGTATTTGTAAAAAAATTATTGAGCAGCACAACGGTTATATAAGGGCAGAATCATCTCCGGGAAGAGGAGCTGTTTTTACGATAAATCTGCCTATTTAAACAGGATTTGGCCACAAAAAAATAAATTAATCGTTAACTTTGTGCTCCTTTATTATATAAAATAAAAAAAATGCAGCACATTATAAACCGTTTTATCAGCTATGTAACAGTTGATACCGAATCTGATCCTAATTCTGACACAACACCAAGTACCGCAAAGCAATGGGATTTAGCCCATAAACTTGTAGAAGAGCTTAAGGCCATAGGCATGGAAGATGTAACCATAGATGAAAATGCTTATATAATGGCCACACTGCCTTCTAATGTAGGACATGATGTACCTGTTATAGGCTTTGTTTCGCATTTTGACACCACACCTGATTTTACAGGGGCAAACATAAAGCCTCAAATTATAGAAAATTATGACGGTGGCGATATTATGCTTAACCAGGAGCAGAACATTATTTTGTCGCCAAACTATTTTAAAGACCTTCTGCAATACAAAGGGCAAACTTTAATTACTACCGATGGTACTACCCTTTTAGGTGCTGATGATAAAGCGGGTATTACAGAAATTGTAACTGCAATGGAATACCTTATCAAAAACCCGGATATAAAGCACGGTAAAATTCGTGTAGGCTTTACACCGGATGAAGAAATTGGCAGGGGTGCCCATAAGTTTGACGTTGCCAAGTTTGGTGCAGACTGGGCTTATACTATGGATGGCAGCCAGATAGGTGAACTTGAGTATGAAAACTTTAATGCTGCAGGTGCAAAAATTACCTTTAAAGGGAAGAGCGTACACCCTGGTTATGCAAAGGGTAAAATGATTAACTCTATGCTGCTGGCAAGCCGCTTTATTAACACACTGCCTGAAAATGAAATACCTGAAAAGACTACAGGATATGAAGGTTTTTACCATGTTACAGGCATTAACGGCAGTATAGAAGAAACTACAGTTCAGCTTATCATCCGCGACCACGATAAAGAAAAGTTTGAAGCCAGAAAGGAAACAGTCAAGAAAATAGCCGAAGAGATAAGCAACGACTTTTTAGAACAATTTGGCGAGCCTGTAGCTATTGCAGAGGTTAAAGACCAGTACTACAACATGAAAGAAAAAGTTGTACCGGTTATGCACATAGTAGATATTGCCGAACAGGCAATGAAGGAACTGAACATTGAGCCTATAATAAAGCCTATACGTGGCGGTACCGACGGTTGTCAGCTATCCTATATGGGGCTACCCTGCCCTAACATTTTTGCAGGCGGACATAACTTTCATGGCAAATATGAGTATGTCCCTGTAGAAAGCATGCAAAAAGCTGTTGAGGTTATTGTGCGTATAGCTGAAATTACTGCTAAAAACTATAATGGCTAAACAACAGGAAAGCAACCAATGGCAGCGAAACCACCTTTGGGAAGATGAAATAAATTTACTGAAGGGCATTGCAGATGAAGCAGGACTCACAGAAACAGTTAAGTGGGGCGGGATTGTTTATACCTATAATGGCAAAAACATCGTTGGTATTGGTGGCTTTAAAGAATACTTTACGCTTTGGTTTTTTAAAGGTGTTTTTCTTCGTGATGAAGCAGGTATGCTGGTAAATGCAAATGAAGAAAACACCAAATCATTGCGGCAATGGCGGTTTAGCAGCAAAGAAGATATAAACAGAAATTTGGTACTGCAATATATCCTGGAAGCTGTTGAGGTTGAAAAAGCTGGGCTGGAAATAAAGCCTGAAAAGAAACAAACGGTAATACCTGTACTTTTGCAGGACTCCCTCGATAAAAACAATGAACTTGCGGCAGCATTTCAACAACTGACACCTTATAAGCAAAGAGAATACTGCGAGCATATAGAAAGTGCAAAACGTGAAGAAACGAAGCTCTTACGGCTTGAAAAATGCTTAGAAGGTATATTAAAAGGCAAAGGGCTTCATGACAAATACAGATAACAAAAAAGCCTCATCTAAATAAAGATGAGGCTTTTTTTATGGATTGCACGCAAAAAAATTAATTACGTACGAGTTTTTTGTATTTAATACGCTTAGGTGTAAGGTCACCACCAAGGCGTTTTCTCCTGTTTTCTTCATATTCAGAGAAGCTGCCTTCAAAGAAATATACTTCAGAGTTACCTTCAAAAGCAAGTATGTGGGTACATACCCTGTCCAGGAACCACCTGTCGTGCGATATGATAACAGCACAGCCCGCAAAGTTATCCAAGCCTTCTTCTAAAGCCCTTAATGTATTAATATCAAGGTCGTTAGTAGGCTCATCTAAAAGTAATACGTTACCTTCTTCTTTAAGTGTCATGGCAAGGTGAAGCCTGTTACGTTCACCACCCGAAAGTGTATTTACTTTTTTATTCTGGTCGCTGCCGCTAAAATTAAACCTGCTCAGGTAGGCACGGCTGTTAACCTGCCTTCCGCCCATCATTACAAGCTCCTGCCCGTCGGCAAAGTTTTCCCAAATGGTTTTTTCAGGATTTATGTTAGAGTGTGACTGATCTACATAAGCAATCTTTACGGTATCACCCACTGCAAACTCACCCTTATCAGGCTCCTGCTCTCCCATTATCATTTTAAAGATAGTGGTTTTACCGGCACCGTTAGGCCCTATAATACCCACTATACCCGCCTGCGGCAATGTAAAGTTAAGGTTATCATACAGCAACTTGTCACCAAAAGCTTTTGCAACGCCTTTAGCCTCTATAACGTTAGTACCAAGCCTTGGCCCGTTAGGGATGTAGATTTCCAGCTTTTCTTCAAGCTGTTTCTGGTCTTCGTTTAAAAGCCTGTCATAGTTTTGCAAACGCGCCTTTTGTTTGGTCTGGCGGCCTTTAGCGCCCTGCCTTACCCAATCCAACTCACGCTCAAGTGTTTTGCGGCGCTTGCTTGCTGTTTTCTCCTCCTGCTCAAGGCGTTTGGCTTTCTGGTCTAGCCAGGAAGAATAGTTCCCTTTCCACGGAATACCCTCTCCCCTGTCCAATTCCAGTATCCATCCTGCCACATTATCAAGAAAATAACGGTCGTGCGTTACGGCTATAACCGTACCCTGATATTGCTGCAAGTGCTGCTCCAACCACAGTACGCTCTCTGCATCAAGGTGGTTGGTAGGTTCATCAAGCAGTAAAACATCGGGCTGCTGCAACAACAGGCGGCATAAGGCAACTCGCCTTTTCTCACCACCCGAAAGCACATTTATAGGCGTGTCAGGATCCGGTGTGCGGAGGGCATCCATGGCTATTTCCAGCTTGGTATCAAGCTCCCATGCACCAAGGGCATCTATCTTATCCTGAAGTTCTGCCTGCCTGTCCATTAGCTTCTGCATTTTGTCGGCATCTTCATATACCTCCGGCAGGCCAAACATATCGTTTATCTTATTAAACTCATCTAAAACAGCTACTGTTTCGGCTACGCCTTCGCGCACAATTTCTATAACCGTTTTGCTTTCGTCAAGCTTTGGCTCCTGCTCCAGGTAGCCTACTGTATAGCCCGGTGCAAAAACCACATCGCCCTGGTAGCTTTTATCTACCCCTGCAATGATTTTTAGCAATGTTGACTTACCCGAACCATTAAGACCCAGAATACCGATTTTAGCCCCGTAAAAGAAACTAAGGTAAATATCTTTTAAAACCTGCTTATTGCCCCCCTGATAGGTTTTACTAACACGGGACATGGAAAATATTACTTTCTTATCGTCGCTCATATATTATTTTTCAATTGTTTGCTGTTACTATACTCTGCCTTTTAGCGCATTAAATGCCCATGATATGGCAAAAAAACCTATACCAACCGTAGAAAACCCTATTGCATAATCTTTATATTTCAGTACCCCTAAAAGCACAAGCGCGGTGCCGATAAGGAACATTATAAAAGAGGCCCACCCAAAGATGGTATTTTTATTCATTCCCATGATGTTACTATCTGTATTTTTATAAGTGTGCAAATATCGTGAATATATGCGCTAATTAAAAATCTTTACCAGCATCTCTTTCAGCAGGTCATGCTGCGATACTGCATTTGCTCCTACACCTTTGCTTTTTACATCAATATCGCGCAGGGCGGCTACAATGGCGCTTACTTTTTTCATAGGGTAATTGCGTAGCGCTATATCATAATCTTTAAGAAAATAGGGGTTAACCCTAAGCATTTTTGACACATTGCCGGGGCTTTTATCTTTTAGCCCGTGGTATTGCAGCAACTGCGAAAAGAATCCGAAAATAAGCCCTGTAGTCATAACCAGCGGATTATCTTTAGGGTTTTGCGCAAAGTAATTAGCAATTTTATAAGCCTTTAACTGGTCGCGCTCCCCTATTGCCTTGCGCAGTTCAAAAATATTATAGTCTTTACTGATGCCAATATTATCTTCTACATCTTTAGGTGTTATAATATGGCTTTTAGGTAATATTATAGCAAGTTTATCCAACTCATTGCTTATCCTGCTCAGGTCATTACCTAAAAACTCTACCAGCATTGCGGCAGCTTTTGGCTCTATACCATAACCTTTGCCCGATAATACACGCTTTATCCAGTCGGCAACCTGGTTTTCATACATTTTTTTACTTTCAAAAACCACCCCGTTTTTTGCAACGTTCTTAATCAGTTTTTTGCGTTTATCCAGTGTTTTATACTTATAAGCAAAAACAAGAACGGTTGTAGGCTGCGGGTTTTCGGCATAGCTTTCCAGCTTTTCTATGGTTCGGGATAGTTCCTGCGCTTCTTTAACAATAACCACCTGCCTATCAGCCATCATAGGGTAACGCTTGGCATTGGCAACGACCTCTTCAATGGTTACATCTTTACCATATAACACCATTTGGTTAAAGCCCTTATCCTCTTCCAAAAGTATGTTGTCTTCTATGTATTCGGTCAGCTTGTCAATGTAGTATGGCTCCTCACCCATAAAAAAGTAAACAGGCTTAATAATACCGTTCTTAATTTCATTTACAATTTTTAAAACTTCATCCAAACCGCTGTACTTTTAAGTGTTGCTTTTATCAGGAAAAAAGTACCTTTGCGCTATGCAAAAGCTTAATTTTCCTGACTATACTTTTCGATTCAAAAATAGTGAAAATAAGCTCGCTATTTTTGATGGTGTCCGCAAAAAGTTTGTGATACTTACCCCTGAAGAATGGGTTCGCCAGCATGTTGTTACATATTTACTGAATGATCTTATGTACCCGAAATCATATCTCAACGTAGAGAAGTTACTTAAAATAAACGGACTGAGCAAAAGATATGATATAGTGGTATATAACCCCGATGGCAGTGTTTTTCTTTTAGTGGAATGCAAAGCAACAAGTGTACCCATAACCCAGATAACATTTGACCAGATAGCCCGTTATAATATGGCGGCTAAAGCACAATATATGATGGTTACTAACGGAATAAACCACTACTTTTGCAGTATGGATTATGAGCAGGAAAAATATATCTTTTTAAAAGAACTTCCGCCATACAAATTACAATCATGAAAAGCATTGCTGTTGTTATACTGAACTGGAACGGAAAGGAACTATTGGAAGCCCTTTTACCGGGTGTTATAAAGCATTCGCCTGAAGCCACTGTTTATGTGGCAGATAATGCTTCAGTTGACGGCTCTGTTGTAATGCTCGAAGAGCAGTTTCCTGAAGTAAGGATAATACAAAATAACGGCAACCTGGGTTATGCCGGAGGTTATAACAAAGCGTTACAGGCAGTTGAAGAAGATATATATGTACTGGTAAACTCTGATGTAGAAATTACCAAAGGCTGGCTGCAACCTGCTATAGACTTATTTGAAAGAGATCCTGAAACAGCAATTATTCAGCCAAAGATACTTGACTATTACAAGCGTGAGTATTTTGAGTATGCCGGTGCTGCCGGAGGATTTATAGACAAATATGGTTTCCCGTTTTGCAGAGGAAGGATATTTGACACACTGGAAAAAGATAACGGACAGTATAATGATGAAAGTGAAATATTCTGGGCATCGGGAGCGTGTTTTTTTATCCGGAAAAATGTATTTAGGGAACTTGGAGGTTTTGATGAAGATTTTTTTGCCCACCAGGAAGAAATCGACCTTTGCTGGAGAGCATTTAACCGTAATTATAAGGTGAGGTTTTGCTATCAGTCGGTAGTATATCATATGGGCGGGGCGACACTTAAAAACAGCAGCCCTAAAAAAACATTTTTAAATTTCAGAAATTCGCTTTGGATGATGCTTAAAAACCTGCCGGCAGGGCAACTGTTCCCAATACTGTTCCTGCGGCTTGGTATGGACGGCCTTGCGGGCATCCGTTTCCTTACAAAAGGACAGTTTGCACACCTTTGGGCTGTTTTAAAATCGCACGTTTATTTTTATTTGAAATTATTTTATTTTTTAAATAAAAGACAGCCAAAGCATTACAGTAATTATTATAAAATTAAAAGCATAGTCCATAAATACTTTATATGCAACGGCAAGATTTTTGCTGACTTTTAACAAGAGTTTATAATCAATTTAATCGATCTTATTCTCAGCATTAACTAATTTTGTAACAAATCTAAACACAGACATTTTATGAAAAGAACCATTCTGACACTAACACTGGCAGCGTTAACGCTAACATCCTGCGGTTCTAAAAAGAAAATTGCCGAACTGGAGGCAAAAAATAAGGAAATACAGGATATGCTTAACTCAGCAACTATTAAGCTGAACACGTGCCTTGCTGAAAAAGAAGGCATGGCTGCCCGCATAGAAGACCTTAAGCAGGCAAATACTGATTTAAAAGTTTCTAAAGACAATTTTGCTGAACTATCTACAAAAGGCGCACAAACAATAGAAAAGTCTTTAGAAAGCCTTAAAGAAAAAGACCTGAAAATTTCAAGACTTCAGGATGCCCTTACCCGTAAAGACTCTGTTACGCTTGCGCTTGTTACAAGTATAAAAAGAGCTGTTGGTGTTAACGACCCGGATATTGAAGTAAATGTTGAAAAAGGAGTTGTTTATATCTCTATAGCCGACAAGCTGCTGTTTAAGAGCGGAAGGTATGAAGTTACTGACAGGGCTAAAGAAATTTTAGGTAAAGTTGCCGCTATAGTAAAAGATAAGCCGGACTTTGAATGTATGGTTGAAGGCCACACTGATAATGTGCCTATTAACAACCCTGTACTACAGGACAACTGGGACTTAAGTGTTAAGCGTGCTACATCTATAGTTAGGATACTGCAACAGGATTATGGTATTGATCCTAAAAGGCTTGTTGCTGCAGGACGTGGTGAGTATGTGCCTTTAGAAGCCAATACTACTGCCGAAGGCAGGGCACGCAACAGAAGGACAAGGATACTGGTACTACCTAAAATTGACCAGTTCTATGATATGATAGAAAAAGAAATGAAAGGCCAGAGCAAATAAGCTAAATAAACAGGCTCAATAAAAAAGCTCCGCAATTGCGGAGCTTTTTCTATTTAATGGTTGTCTGGAACTTATTCAATACCAAAGTCGCTGTCTTCTTCATCTTCAAGCCTTCTTTTATTTTGCTCTTTCTCTGATAGCGTATTGGTATTTCCCGGTGCTGTATTTTCAGTTATATTACCACTATTTTCTTCCGGGTTTTCAGACTGAGTAAGGTCATTTTGCTGTCGCATATATTCCTTATCCTGTCTTTGGTCATTAGCTGCCATTTTTTCGGTAGCTTTTTTGTTTGCCTCCCCTTCTTTAAATTCTTTTCCTGATGAGTTTTCCATAGCGCTGTTTATTAAGTTTCACTATACCTAAAGTAAAAAATTTAAAAAACGATGCGTTATAAAAAACAGTTAATATTTATCATAACTAATACTGAATTTATTACGCCTTCTAAACGAAATACTGGGCAGGTTTATAATTAGCCCCGTAATACAGATTAGTAATAATACAATTATAAGCGAAAAGAAAATAATCCCGTTAAAGGTGGTAAGGTTAGGAAAATCTGCAATCAGTAACACCGTTGCAGCGATAAAAGTAATGGCAGATAGTATTATATTAAAGTTTTTCATAGTCCTTTTTTTACAAATTTATTGCGGATATTCATTATAAGGACTTATAAGTCCTTTTTAAGCTGTACTATTTTCCATGGTGATAAAAAATAATATAAGAGTTCTTAAATATTTGATACTAAGGTACAAATAAAATTCTACATAACATTAACAAAATATTAATTAATGTTTAGTAAAGAGTTTAATTAAATTATTTATAAGAGTTGTTAAAAATACGGATGTTCTTGATTAAATTTGACTTGTTTGTAATGATACAATAATGGATAGGTATACCGGTATATTTAATGATCCTGAAGATTCTGCAACAGATGACAGGCATATATCACTTATTAAAGAAGAGTACTTTTCAAGGCTCATGGAATTTCTTCCCGCTGTTATATATACCTGCGATGCCCAAGGAAAAATAACCTATTATAATAAAGCTGCATCTGCTTTTTGGGGGTTTAGCCCGGAAATTGGTACTGATCTTTATTTTACAGGCTGGAGGGCTTATACTATAGAAGGCCAGCCTCTTCCGTCGGACCAGACTCCAATGGCAAAAACGTTACAATATGGTAAACCTTTTACAGAAGAAATTATCCTTGAAAATGCGCAAGGGTTAAAACGTTATATTCAACCTTTACCCAAGCCAATATTTAATACGTCGGGAACGCTGATTGGTGTACTTAATATGCACATAGATATTACGCAACGCTACCAGTTGCGCATGCAGGCATTAGAGAACGAGCGAAAGCAGGAACTCTACAACAAAAAAGTGCAGAGCCGATATGAAAAGATGATTGATGAAGTACAGGATTATGCCATTATAATGCTTGATAAAGAGGGCAATATAATAAGTTGGAATAAAGGTGCGGAAAAAATAAAAGGCTATACTGCCGACGAAATTACAGGCAAGAACTTCAGGGAATTTTATTTTCAGAATGATTTAGAAAACAAGTTACCTGATATGCTTATTGAAGAAGCTTTTTTGAAAGGAAGGGTAGTTCATGAAGGATGGCGCAGGCGAAAAGATAACAGCAGGTTCTGGGCAAGTGTTGTAATTACTGCAGTGCATGATGATGAAGACAATGTTGTAGGGTTTACTAAAGTTACCCGCGACCTTACTGAACGAAAACTCTCTGAAGAAAGAATAAAACAATATACAACAGAGCTGGAGCAAAAAAATAAAGCTCTGGAACAATATGCATCCATAGCATCTCACGATTTACAAGAACCAATACGTAAGGTAGAGGTTTTTACCGGAATGCTTAAATCAAAAATAAATTCGCCTGAGGCAGCAAGTGTTTATGCTGATAAAATTACCGATGCTACCCAAAGGATGTCAAAGCTTATTAAAGAAATACTGCAATATACGCGCACAACGGCAGAGTCTTTATTTGAAGATATTAACCTTAATGCTACACTGCATAATGTTATAACAGACATGGAACTTATCATAAATGATAAAAATGCAGTAATAAACAACAGCGGCCTGCCGGAAATTAAAGGTATAAGTATACAATTATACCAGTTATTTTATAACCTGATAAGCAACTCTATAAAATTTAATGACAGTACACCTGTAATTGACATTTTTAGTGAAGATGCGCCGGTAGCGGAAATTGCCGCTTTTAAGCAATTACAGCAGGATATCAGCTATTATAAATTCACTATCAGAGATAACGGCAGAGGCTTTGACAACAAATACAGCGAACGTATATTTGAGATGTTTGAAAGGCTTGATAACAGCGCTAAAGGAACAGGTATAGGTCTTGCGCTGTGCCGCAAAATAGTAGAAAACCACCACGGGCATATAACGGCAATAAGCAGGGAAAATTCAGGAACCGACGTTTTAATTTATCTGCCAAAGTAATGGCTAACTTTTATTCTTATAAACCGAAGCCATGGTAAATATCCGGTTAAAGTAGCTGTTAAGGCAGGCAAAATCATTATTGTAATTCTTGTTTATATTCCCGTTAGAAAGCCACATACTTTCCGGCTTTATAATGGCCTTAGCTCCTTTTTTACCATTACTGGTATATTTGATATTACTGATAGTTACACGATATTTACCTTCGCTTATTACTATCTCAAAATCAAAGCTTAGCTCTTTTTCCATAAACGGAGAAGTATCAGGGCAGGTATGCTTTACTTCAGAGCCATGCCCTTTATAAGTGCTACCTTCAGAAGCTGTTATAACCAGCCTGGGGTGCTTTTTTATTAAGTCTGCAATATCTTTTTTATCAGTTATAAAGACGTTTTCCCATATAAGGCCGTTTTGCTTAACAAAAAAATTACTGGTTTGTGCAAAACCCGCAGCAGTAAATAAGACAAACAAAAACAGGATTTTCATAGCCGGACAGGTGGATTTTTATTCAAAGGTAATACAAATGCAAATCACTTGCATAAAAAAATAATCTGTATTTTTAATCAGTTTTTAACAATTATATAAATGCTGTACCTGCTGCTTTCATTGTTGTTCCTGTGCTGTTTCTTTGCGCTCTATTTCAGTAAATCCGATTTCGGAAAAAAGCCCTCACGGCGGCATAAAGCAATACTCAAAAAATCGCCGCACTATAAAAACGGCAGTTTTTTTAATCTGGAAGATACTCCTGCCCTTGCCCCGGGAAAAAACTTTATATCGGTACTTTTTACCTTTTTATTCCGTAAAAGCAAAAACGTAAAGCCTCCGCATCCGGTAAATTCAATAAAAACCAATTTGCATAGTTTACAGGCTACAGAAAATTGTATTATATGGTTCGGCCATTCTTCATACCTTATTCAGGTTAACGGCTTAAAAATATTGGTAGATCCTGTTTTTAGCGGCAATGCTTCCCCTGTACCCGGAACTAATAAGAGCTTTAAAGGTTCAGATATTTATACCGCTGATGATATACCACAAGTTGACTATCTTATTATAACGCATGACCATTGGGACCACATGGATTATCAAACAGTTACCGCGCTGAAACCAAAAATAAACAACATTATAACGCCCTTTGGTGTTGGATCACATTTAATAAGATGGGGATTTGAGCCTGAAATAATTAAAGAAACAGACTGGGGAGATACGGTAAAATTAGATGGTGATATGAATATTACGGCAGTTCCTGCAAGGCATTTTTCAGGAAGGGGTTTAAAAAGAAATGGTACACTATGGTCGGCCTTTGTATTAATGAGTACTAATTACCGTATTTTTATTGGTGGGGATTCTGGTTACGGAAATCACTTTAAGCAAATTGGGAGAGAATACGGCCCTTTTAATATGGCGATACTGGAATGCGGACAGTATAATGAAGCATGGCCTTATATACACATGATGCCCGAAGAAACCGTAAAAGCTGCTACAGATTTACAAGCAGCAGCACTACTGCCGGTACATTGGGGTAAGTTTGCCCTTTCGCTGCACGACTGGGATGAGCCTGTTAAGCGTGTAAAAGCAGCATCAGAGGCTAAAGGTATGCCACTGATAATAATACCACAGATAGGCAAAAAAATAATAATCGCTTAAAAGTTTAATTTTAATAAAGGTTTAATATAATTTTAAACATTATCTGTTTTTAAATGCTGAACTTGCATCCAGATTAATAAACCAAAAAGCAATTATTATGGGATGGAGCACTTTAAAATTTAAAGTCAGGCAAATGTTACAGGCTAAATTAAGGAACTATAAGCAAAAAAGGCTACAAAAGTATTTCACTACATAAAACTTATGCTTTTTGCTTTGAGGAATGATGCCATTGATTTATAGAATCAGAGGCATCATTTTTTGTTTCCATATTTCAAGTTTCTCTGCAAACGACTTTGTAGCATTAGCACCACTTGGAGATGGCAGTATTTCATATATTTTGCCACTACTCCTGCCAACATATTTATCATAATAGGCTGCGGCATTCTTACTCGAAAAAAATACGTATTTAATTTGAGGATGCTTTTTATAAAAAGCACCAAAGTCATTAGGTGTCTCATTTTTAATGGCACTGTCAAGACTGCCTGTCCTTTCGCAAAAAGCCAGAACATCCCAAACAGCAATCTTATATTTTGCCAGCAGTACCTTCCGCTCATCATAATCGGTGCTAAAATCTTCGCCGGTCATTGCATATATAATCTTCCAGAACTGGTTTCCCCTGTTGCCGTAGTACTGCTGCAACTCTAAAGACTTTTCTCCCGGCATTGTACCCAGTATTAGTATTCTTGCACCCTTTGGCACAATTGGCGCAAACGCTTTTTTCATTGTTGTAAGTAAACTATTATACAGGCAGTTAAATAATTGTTATAAGCTGTTTTTTATGATATCATTAATATCAGCTCCCTGGGGCATTGGCTACTTTTGGCAGAGACTAAAAGCTTATTTAAGTAATCAAAAATAAAAATTATGAAAACAGAAACCAAATCAGCAACAAAAAGTACTGCTAAATCTACTGCATCAAAATCTGCATCAAAATCATCAACAGATACAAAGCAAACTGCATCAAAAGCAGGAAAAGTAAAAGCTAAATCATCTGCCGCAGAGGGCCTAAAAGAACTTTTTATGGACAGCCTTAAAGATATATACTGGGCAGAAAAAGCACTGCTTAAGACTTTACCCAAAATGGCAAAGAACGCTACAAGCGAAAAATTGATACATGCCATTAATGAGCATACAACAGAGACCGAAGAGCAGATAACAAGGCTTGAAAAAGTATTTGAAATTGCCGGTAAAAAAGCTTCCGCAAAAAAATGTGAAGCTATGGACGGGCTTATTAAAGAAGGACAGGACATACTGGAAAGTACAGAACCGGGGCCTGTAAGGGATGCGGGTATAATTGCCGCTTCGCAAAAAATTGAACATTATGAAATAGCTACTTATGGTACCCTGTGTGCTTTTGCTAAAACTTTAGGAATGGAAGATGCCGCAGACTTGCTGCACCAAACGCTTGAAGAAGAAAAGCAGGCTGATATGACACTTACCGAAAATGCGTATAACGACATAAACTTTGACGCCCACGAGCAAGACGAAGAATAGTTGTAACACAACGTTAAAACCGAATGTGCTTATGCACAAATTAATTAACTTAAGCGATAGCCTGTAAAGGCTCATCGCTTTTGTTGGCAAAAAAGGGTACTAAACTTAAAATATACACACATGAAAGCTATCTGGAAAGGGAGTATAAGCTTCGGGCTTGTAAACATTCCTATAAAATTATACAGCGGCACTAACCAGCACAGGATAGACCTGGATATGATCCGTAAAAAAGACCAATGCCCTATACAGTACGTCCGGGTGTGCAAAAAAGATGGCAAAGAAGTGCCGTGGGAGGATATTGCCAAAGGCTACAGGAAAGAAGATGGCGATTATGTGGTGCTGGACAAAAGTGACCTGGAAAGCGTAGCTGCAGAAAAAACACACACTATTGATATTTTTGAATTTATAAAGGAAGAAGAAATACCCTCTAAATATCTTGAAAAACCCTACATAATTGAACCTGAAAAGCAGGCCAGGAAAGTGTATGCATTATTGCGTGAAGCATTGAAAAAATCGGAAAAAGTGGGCTTATGCAAATTTGTAATGCGTACCGCACAGCATTTAGGTATATTAAAGGTTGAGGAAGACGCCATTTTACTGATACAAATACGCTTTAATGATGAACTGCGTGACCCTGAAGGTGCCAAAATACCCACAGATATAAAAATAAGCAAAAAGGAACTGGATATGGCCATGACAATAATAGACCAGCTTACAGAGCCTTTTGACCCTACCAAGTATAAAGACACCTATAAAGAAGATTTGGTTAAAATGATAAAGAAAAAAGCGGCAAGCAAGTCAGGGCCAAAAGAACCCGAACCACGCAAGCGCAAAAAAGCGGCACCAAAAGACGATTTGCTCGACCAGCTAAAGGCTAGCCTTGCCGCCATTAAAAACTAATTGCCATGAAACTTTCTGAATACAACCGCAAACGCGACTTTACTAAAACCGCCGAACCCAAAGGAAAAGTAAAAAAGAGCGGGAATGAACTGCGATTTGTAGTACAAAAGCATGCTGCCTCTAACCTGCACTATGATTTTCGGCTTGAAATTGATGGTGTACTGGTTAGCTGGGCAGTACCCAAAGGCCCCTCGGCAGATACATCTGTAAAAAGGCTTGCCATGCATGTAGAAGACCATCCTATGGATTATATTGATTTTGAAGGTACAATACCCAAAGGGCAATACGGTGGTGGCACAGTTATGGTTTGGGACACCGGTACTTATACTGCCGAGGGCGTAAGCAATTATACCGAAAGCCAAAAGCTGCTGCGGAAAATGTATAAGGACGGCAATATAAAGATTGAAATGAAAGGCGAAAAGCTGAAAGGCTCTTACCATTTGGTAAAGATGAGTGGTAAGGATAAAGAATGGCTGCTAATGAAAGGTAAAGACGAATATGCCGATAAAAAAGAGTTCGGGCAACAATCGGTACTTACAGGCAGGACACTTGATGAAATAGCTAAAGACAGTGATTCTGATGTGTGGCAAAGCAACAAAGAACAGAAGAAAACTAAAAAAAACAACCTTATACCTGAAGATGATAGCAGTAACGATGCATTAGGCTTAAATGCCAAAGATGTGGAAGATGCAAAAAGAGTGGATGCATTTCCAACACAGTGGAGGCCACAGCTTGCCACACTTACTGATGAAGCATTTGATGACGACGAATGGATATTTGAAAATAAATATGACGGCTACCGCGCCCTGATTCAGGTGCAGGAAGGAAAAGTAAACATCATTTCGCGTAATGGCCTGTCGTTTAATAAAAAATATCCTGAACTTGTAGAGGCATTTACAGCTATTACCGATGATGTAATTCTGGATAGCGAAATAGTTGTAGAAGACACAAAAGGTCAAAGCCACTTTCAATGGCTGCAATACTATCAGGATAACCCCGGCCGGGGAAAACTGAAATGTTATGTATTCGACATCCTATACTTCAACGGGTTCGACCTTACTCCCCTATCATTATTGCAACGAAAGAAAATTGCAAAAGCATTATTGCCAAAATCGGATGCCATCCTTTTTTCATCCCACACCGAAGGCAAAGGTGTTGAAGCACTTAAAGAAGCTGCTGCAAAAAACAGCGAAGGCATTATAGCCAAAAAAAGTACTTCGGTATACCATGTTGGCAAACGCAGTAAAGACTGGCTCAAGATAAAAGTTACCAAAGAGCAGGAAATGGTAATTGGCGGGTTTACCGACCCTAAAGGCTCACGCACAGGCTTTGGCTCATTGCTGTTAGGTTACTATAAAGATGATAAGCTAATTTATACAGGCAAAGTGGGTACCGGTTTTGATGAAGAAAGCCTGAAAGATATGCATGCCTTATTAAAAAAACTGGAACGGAAAACATCGCCATTTGATGAAACTCCGAAAGAAAAGGGTATCCACTGGATAAAGCCGGAATTGGTAGCCCAAATAAAATATTCGGAATGGACAGAAACAGACAGCCTGCGGCATCCTGTATTCATAGCATTGCGTGAAGATAAAGATCCTAAAAAGGTAATTAGGGAAAAAGCAGCACACCTTACTCCCGAAACGGCACATAATGAAACTAAGGCATCTGCTAAAAAAGTTTCGGATAAAAAAAGTACTAAAAAAACAAATACTACAGGATGGGACACTGATAAAGTTAAAGTCACTAATTTAAATAAAGTATTTTGGCCCGAAGAAGGTTATACTAAAGGGGATGTAATACACTACTACGATGTTATGGCGGAGTATGTACTCCCCTTTTTGATTGACAGGCCACAGAGTATGCGGCGCACACCCAATGGCATAAAAGGAGATGGATTTTTCCAGAAAGATATGGCTGGAAAAGCGCCTAAATGGGCAAAAACCCGCAAAATACGTTCTTCATCCAAAGGTGAAAGTATTGAGTATCTTATCTGTAATGATAAAGAAACACTGATTTATATGGCAAACCTTGGGTGTATCGAGATCAATCCCTGGAGCAGCCGCGTGGGCAGCATCAACAATCCGGATTACATAATTTTTGACCTCGACCCTAACGAGGCTACATTAAAAGACCTGCTAAGTACTGCAAGGAAAGTAAAGGAAGTGCTTGACAGCATCGGTATAAAAGGCTACCTGAAAACCAGCGGCGGTAAAGGGCTGCACGTTTTTATACCTATTAAGCCTGAGTTTACTTATGATAATACACGGGATTTTTCACATATTGTAAGTCAGCATGTGCATGCCGCCCTACCCGATATTACCAGTTTAGAACGTATGCCTGACAAACGCAAAGGCAAAGTGTATCTTGACTTTCTGCAAAATGGCAAAGGTAAAACAATGGCCTGCGCCTACTCCCTGCGCCCACGTGAAGGCGCTACAGCAAGCACCCCACTGGAATGGGAAGAACTCGATGATAAAATTTTTGATATTAAAAACTTCAATATTAAAACCCTGCCGGAGCGCGTAAAACAAAAAGGTGACCTATGGGCTGACTTTTTTGATAATGCTATTGATTTAAGAAAGGTGTTGAACCAAATAAAACAATAAACCCCGCAATTGCGGGGTTTATTATTTATATGAGATTCAGGAATTAACCTAAAACTTCTTTTACTTTTTTACCTATTTCAGCAGGAGAATCAACAACGTGTATACCATTTTCCCTCATGATGCGTTTCTTGGCTTCGGCTGTATCATCGGCGCCGCCAACAATAGCACCCGCGTGGCCCATAGTACGGCCTTTAGGAGCAGTTTCTCCGGCAATGAAACCTACAACAGGTTTTTTGTTACCGTTTTCCTTAATCCACTTTGCAGCATCAGCTTCAAGCTGTCCGCCTATCTCCCCTATCATTACAATACATTCTGTTTCAGGGTCGTTCATTAAAAGTTCAACCGCTTCTTTAGTAGTAGTACCAATTATTGGGTCACCACCAATACCGATAGCAGTAGTAATGCCTAATCCCTGCTTTACTACCTGGTCGGCTGCCTCATAAGTAAGCGTACCCGATTTAGAAACGATACCTACAGTACCTTTCTTAAACACAAAGCCCGGCATGATACCAACCTTAGCCTCCTCCGGAGTGATAACACCAGGGCAGTTAGGGCCTACAAGGCGGCAGTCTTTATCTTTTATATAATCATAAGCTTTAATCATATCCGCAACAGGTATGCCTTCGGTAATAGCAATAATTACTTTTATACCGGCTTCTGCGGCTTCCATAATTGCATCGGCTGCAAAGGCAGGCGGAACAAAAATGATAGAAGTATCGGCACCTGCAATTTCTACAGCGTCTTTAACAGTATTAAACACAGGACGGTCTAAATGCGTTGTACCGCCTTTGCCCGGTGTTACACCGCCAACAACGTTAGTGCCATATTCAATCATTTGGGTTGCGTGGAAAGTTCCTTCGCTGCCGGTGAATCCCTGAACAATTATTTTGGAATCTTTATTTACTAAAACACTCATGATATATTTTTTAATTATTTATAATCGCAATGCAAAAATAGTTTTTTACTTAAAATATATAAAAGAAATTATACTATTTGTATATTAAATTTGCAAAAAAATTATTCTGCAAGCTGCTTTTGCCTGTAAGGATATGCATACATAATAAAGGCAGCATCTCTTCTACTATATTTTTTTTCATACTCCTGCTTAAAACGATTATAATACCAGGCTTCAGGATAAGGCGGAACTTTAAGTTCTTCCAGCCCCCAATGCAGTACAGAAAGCCGTGCTTTGCCATCACATATTCTGTGTCTGTCTTTTTTTGCTCTAAAATCGTCAATTTCTTTTGGCACTTCACCTTCACCAAAGCAGATATCCATGTTTAAGGTGTTTCCTGAATATAAGCTCGACGAAAAATAACGGCTCCAGTAGCCTCCAAAACTGGCAACGGGCAGTACTATCCAAAATAAAATAATTATAGCATACCTGCCGCTTAAAACAGTTTTAGCATTAAAATAGCCATAGTTGTTTTTGATAGATACCTGATATAAAAGAAACATCATGGCAACATTCCAGGGCCAGATGATTACATTATAATTAGTGCCCAGTGGCCCTACTAATACCAGTATAAATAAGTGCATGGTGATTAGTATATACACTGGTAATCTCTTGTTTTTCAGTAACAAAATCCCAAGCCCTGCTGCTATTTCAAGCACCGGCAGTAATAGCCCTGAATAATGTACTAACAAATTCTTTCCTGATTCGTGCGATATGCCAAAGAGTTCATGCAGTATGGTAATTTTCCATACCGAATATAAAAATCCGCCATTAAGTTTATGAAGTCCGCTGAACACGTAGGTAGATGCTAAAACAAGTGTAATGGCAATATATAGCCTTTCTTTATTTTTACCATAAGTGGCAATAATAGCAAAAAGGAACAGGTATAAATATTCCCACGGTTGCCAGCGGGTTACATCTAAAAGGCAGGAAAGCAGTTCTGTAAAAATAAGTAATAGAATTGCCACATTATTCTTAGGAAAAATAAGCAGGTAAATAAAAAGGAGTAGTGAACCGCAAAATAGTATAGTATGAAAATAGCCCGGCATGTTGGTGCTGAAATCTAAAACCGGTATCACAGGATAAAGCCTGTCAGCCAACCAGACTTTGTAGCTAATAAGCTTGGCTATAAGCCAGAAAAAAGTAACGGTGCGTATTATTTGAGCTTGCCCCGGCATTATCCAACCTGGCTCATAAGGTAACCTTTATACAGTTTTTTATCTTTTATTTCCCATATTGCGACAAAATGGCCCAGCACAACTTCTTCAGAAGGATTTTCTATAGCATGGACATAATGCGTGTAGCGCACGCAGGCACGGCCGCCATCGGCAATAATATGGCCTATATCAAGCCTGTAAGACGAATATGCCCTTTTAAGCCCTGCTACAAGTTCAAGCAGGTCTTCTTTATCCACCTGCAAAAAGCCTTTAGAGCTGCGCCATTCCATCTTCATATCTTTATGGATAAACCTGTCCATAACATCCGGATTGCCAAAAGCATCAGAATTGTAATATGCCGTTACCAGTTCTTTCGCATCCATACTACTTGCCTTTTAGTTTTTCAAAAATTTCAGGTATCCTTTTCACATTCATAAGCTGCCTCATCATCTGGCGTGATTCTTCTGCCGGAGAGCCGAAATAAACTTTACCGCCTTCCAGCGATTTGCTAATGCCCGATTGTGCCTGTATTACTGCTTTAGCGCCAATAGTAATGCCGCTTGTACTGCCTACCTGGCCCCACATTGTTACTTCATCTTCAATAATTACGCAGCCTGCAATGCCCGTTTGTGCTGCAATAAGGCATTTTTTACCTATTACAGTGTCATGCCCCACATGTACCTGGTTATCAATTTTTGTGCCCTCGCCGATGGTTGTATCTCCGGTAACTCCTTTGTCAATTGTGCAAAGTGCACCTATACCAACATTATCCTTAACAACAACCCTGCCACCAGAAAGAAGCTGATCAAATCCTTCAGGGCGTTTTTTATAATAAAAAGCATCGGCGCCAAGCACTGTACCGGCGTGTATAATTACGTTATCGCCTATTACGGTATTATCATATACTGAAACATTAGAGTGTATCAGGCAGTTTTTGCCAATGGTTACATTATTACCAATAAATGAATTAGGCTGTATTACTGTACCCTCACCTATTTTAGCAGAAGCAGCTACAGAAGCGCCTGCTGCCTGAAAAGGCATAAAGTGGCGAGTAAGCTTATTAAAATCCCTGAAAGGGTCATCTGATATCAGCAACGCTTTACCTTCGGGGCATTCTACTTCTTTGTTTATAAGTACTATTGTAGCTGCCGATTGCAACGCTTTGTCATAGTACTTGGGATGGTCTACAAAAACAATATCGCCCGGCTCAACCACATGGATTTCATTCATTCCATGTACCGGGAAATCATCTGCGCCCACATATTCGCTGTTAATAATAGCAGCTATTTCTTTTAGATGGTAAACTTTAGGAAACTTCATCAGAAAAACTTTTAACCGTACTAAAAATAAGAAATCTGCCGTTTATGCGGCAGATTTATATAAAATTCTTTTTATTATTCTTTTACCCTTTCAATATAAGCGTAAGTAGAAGTATCAATTTTAATTTTATCACCTTCGTTAATGAAAAGCGGAACATTAACCTGAGCGCCTGTTTCTACAGTTGCAGGTTTTGTAGCATTAGTAGCTGTGTTGCCTTTAACACCCGGCTCTGCATAGGTAATTTCCAGCACAACAGATGCAGGCATATCTACAGAAAGTGGCGCATCAGTTTCAGTATTTATTATTACCATTACGTTTTCTCCTTCTTTTAAAAGATCCGGGGCATCAAGAATGTTCTTGTTAAGCGATATCTGCTCATACGTTTCAGCATGCATAAAGTGATACTGGTCTCCCTCAGGGTATAAAAACTGGAATTTGTGTGTTTCTACCCTTACATCTTCAATTTTATGACCTGCAGAAAATGTATTATCAAGCACTTTACCGGTTGTAAGGCTTTTAAGTTTTGTCCTTACAAATGCAGGGCCTTTACCCGGCTTAACGTGAAGGAATTCAATAATTTTGTAAATATCGTTGTTATACTTAATGCATAACCCGTTCCTGATATCTGATGTACTTGCCATTATATTGTCTTAATTAAAATGTTTAGTAAATGCCTGTATAACCTTTCATAATACCACGCGATGAGTTCCTGATAAAAAGAATAATCTCATCACGCTCAGGTGTTGCCTCCATTTCGGCTTCTATAAGGCTTAAAGCCTGTGTAGTGTTATAGTTCTTTTGGTATAATATCCTGTAGATATCCTGTATTTCCCTTATCTTTTCAGGTGTAAAGCCCCTGCGCCTTAGCCCTATAGAGTTTATACCTACATAAGAGAGCGGCTCTTTGGCTGCTTTTGTAAATGGCGGTACATCTTTACGCACTAAAGACCCTCCGGAAATCATGGCGTGGTCTCCTATACTGATAAACTGGTGTACTGCTGCAAGCCCTCCAATAATGGCATAGCTGCCAACGGTAACATGCCCTGCAAGTGCAACACCATTTACAATAATGGCATTATCGCCTATGTGGCAGTCATGTGCTATGTGGGCAGTAGCCATAATAAGGCAGTTGTTACCGAGTTTGGTTACACCCGAAGCAACAGTACCCCTATTGATGGTAACACATTCGCGTACAGTGCAGTTATCACCTATTATTGCAAGTGAATCTTCACCTCCGAATTTTAGGTCCTGTGGTACGGCAGAAATTACCGCACCCGGAAAAATGTTACAATTCTTGCCAATCCTGGCGCCCTCCATTATAGTAACGTTTGATCCTATCCAGGTACCCTCGCCTATCTCCACATTATTATGGATGGTTGTAAATGGTTCTATCACCACGTTTTTGGCAATTTTTGCCCCCGGATGAACGTATGCTAACGGTTGATTCATACAATTCTGTTTTAGCTGTTTTTGACAATCTGGGCCATTAGTTCGGCCTCAGCAACAAGTCTGCCATTGGCATAAGCATTAGCCTGCATGTGGCAAATACCCCTTCGTATAGGCGAAATAAGATCGCACTTAAATACCAATGTATCTCCCGGCAATACTTTTTGCTTAAACCTTACATTGTCAATTTTCATGAAATAAGTAAGATAATTTTCAGGATCTGGCACAGAGCTAAGTATAAGGATACCCCCTGTTTGCGCCATAGCCTCTACTATAAGCACGCCCGGCATAACGGGAGCCCCGGGGAAATGCCCCACAAAAAAGCTCTCGTTCATGGTAACATTTTTAAGCCCTACTACATGGCTGTCGCTCATTTCAAGTATTTTATCAACTAAAAGGAACGGCGGCCTGTGGGGCAGCATGCTCATAATCTTGTTTACATCCATTAATGGTTCCTGGTTAAGGTCATATACCGGAACCTGGTTGCGCTGTTCTATTTTTATAATTTTAGATAGTTTTTTTGCAAATTGTGTATTAACAAAATGCCCGGGCTTGTTGGCGATAACCTTCCCTTTAATCCTGATACCTACTAATGCAAGGTCGCCTATCACATCAAGCAATTTGTGGCGTGCAGCCTCGTTAGGGTAATGCAGCGTAAGGTTATCCAGTATACCATTCGGTTTTACCGTAAGGTCTTCTTTACCAAAGGCTTTTTTAAGGTTTTCCATTGTTTCAGGAGAAATTTCCTTATCAACATATACTATAGCGTTGTTAAGGTCTCCCCCTTTAATTAAGCCGTTATCAAGCAGGGCTTCAAGCTCGTGCAAAAAGCTGAACGTTCTTGAATCTGCAATTTCTGTTTTAAAGTCTTTTATGTTTTTAAGTGTGGCGTTTTGTGTGCCAAGCACTTTTGTACCAAAATCTACCATGGCGGTAACCTGATAATCATCCGCAGGCATAACTATAATTTCGCTGCCTGTAGTTTCGTCCGTATAAGATATTACTTCTTTAACCGTATATACTTTACGCTCGGCATCCTGCTCTTCAATACCAACCTTTTCTATAGCTTCAACAAAAAACTTAGATGAACCATCCATAATTGGCGGTTCAGATGCATCAAGCTCAATGATTACATTATCAACATCGCAGCCAACAAAAGCGGCAAGCACGTGTTCTGATGTTTGTATCTTAACACCTTTTTTTTCAAGGTTCGTTCCACGCTGTGTATTTACAACATAGTTGGCGTCAGCTTCTACAATCGGCTGGCCTTCAAGGTCTACTCTTACAAAAGTAAAACCGTTGTTTATTGGTGCAGGCTTAAAAGTCATGGTAACTTCTTTACCGGTATGCAGCCCAACCCCTTTTAAAGAAATTTCGCTTTTTATTGTGGTTTGCTTAACCATTATAGTTCTCAGTTTAGTTTTGTTGTTTGTTTCGTTGCTTAATATCTTCTATATCAGCTACTATTTTAGGAAGATTTTTAAAGTGTACGTATGATTTATTAAAATCGGAATAGCCCAGTGCAGGGCTTCCCTGTATGGCTTCTCCGTCAGGTATGCTCCTGCCAACGCCTGATTGTGCCTGTATGCGTACGTTATTGCCTATGGTAATATGGCCTACAATACCAACCTGTCCGCCAATAATACAGTTCTTCCCAATTTTGGTTGAACCCGCAATACCGGTTTGCGATGCTATTACTGTATTTTCACCAATATAAACATTATGGGCAATCTGTATTTGGTTATCAAGCTTTACACCTTTTTTTATAATTGTAGAGCCAAGTGTTGCCCTGTCTATAGTGGTGCAGGCGCCAACATCTACGTTATCCTCTAAAATTACATTGCCTATCTGGGGTACTTTACTATAAACACCTTCTTCATTTGGCGTAAAGCCAAATCCGTCAGACCCTACAATAGAGCCTGAATGTATCGTACAGTTTTTGCCTATTTCAGTTTCAGAATAAATCCTTACACCTGCAAAAAGTATAGAGCCGTCTCCAATAGTAACATTATCACCTACAAAACTGTTAGGGTAAATCTTTACATTGTTACCGATTTTTACATTTTTGCCTATATAACAAAATGCACCCAGGTATAAGTTTTCGCCATATGTTACGTTATCAGATATAAACGAAGGCTGCTCTATACCGCTTTTCATTAGTTTTACCTGGTTGTAGTACTCCAGCAGCTTAGTGAATGATTTATAAGCGTCATCAACCTTTATAAGTGTGGTGCTTATTTCTGTTTCCGGTTCAAAAGAACGGTTAACAATGGCTATGGATGCCTGTGTAGAATATATGTACTGCTGGTATTTAGGATTGGAAAGAAAGGTAAGCGAACCCTCGCTGCCCTCCTCTATTTTTGCAAGCTTATATACTTCGGCATGCGGATTGCCCACAACTTCGCCTTCCAGAATGCCTGCTATTTGTTCTGCTGTAAATTTCATCCCGACAAAAATATAAAATTATATTAAATCAGTGCTTTTTCCAAAAGCTGTTTTGGAAAACACATATAATATTTGGTTACAGGCTTACTTAATGCCTTTAAGTTCAATTGGTCAGATGCATCTGCTACATCTTCCACCACGCCGTCTTTCCGCAATATATGTATAGGCTCTCCTGTTTTGTTATAGGCCTGGTTTTTTATTTTTCCTTTAAAAACAAAATAATCGGCTTCTATTTCTGTTATCCCGAACAACTCACATACTGCCGCTTTTGTTTCCGCAAGCTTTACCTTATCAGGTTTTTCTGCCTGCAGCCTTATTTTTAAAAGGTCGCGGTTAATAATCATCCTGCTCAGTTCGGCAAGTACAAAATCATCATTAAACTGCCACTCTTTAATAGCGCTTATTATATCAAAATCATCAAGCCTTGCAAAAGTGCCTAATACATTATTATTAAAATCTTCAAGGCTTATGCGGTTTCTCAAGAAATACTGTAATGGGTTGCTGCAGGGCAGTGTAATGCCATTTTGAGTAAGCTCTTTTGCACGTTTTAAGATTTTTGTGAGTATAAGCTCGGCAGCAACGCTTGTTTTGTGCAGGTAGGCCTGCCAGTACATAAGCCTTCTTGCCACTAAAAACTTTTCTACCGAATATATACCCTTTTCCTCTATTACCAATACATCATTATCAACATTCATCATTTGTATCAGTCTTTCGGAGTTTATATTACCTTCGGCAACACCACTGTAAAAGCTGTCACGTTTCAGGTAATCCATCCTGTCCATATCCAACTGGCTTGATATTAACTGGAGCATGAACTTCCTGTGGTATTCCCCCTTAAAAATTTTTATTGCCAGAGATAATTGCCCGCCAAATTCTTCATTCAGCCTGTCCATAAAAAGCAGAGAAATTTTTTCGTGGCTTACATCCTCTACAATACTGTGTTCCATGGCATGCGAAAAAGGCCCGTGGCCTATATCGTGCAGCAGTATAGCAATGCAAAGTGCCCTTTCTTCTTCTTCAGAAATTTCTACACCTTTAAATTTAAGTACCTGAACTGCCTTTTGCATTATGTGCATACAGCCCAGCGCATGATGAAAGCGGGTGTGATGCGCACCCGGGTAAACAAGGTAAGACATACCCATTTGCGATATGCGCCTTAAACGCTGAAAATAAGGGTGCTGTATAAGGTCATAAATCAGCGGATTGGTTATAGAGATAAACCCGTAAATAGGGTCGTTAAGTATTTTTAGCTTGTTGATATTGCTCACTATAAGGCAAATTTTTAACAAATATAGTAAACATAGCCTTTGCAAGCGGCACAACAATAATTTTAACTCAGTATGTAAGGTTATTAACGCCATTTATTAAGTAGCGTTAAACCGGGGTTAATGTCAATAAAATATTTTAGTATTAGTACTCTATTAATTAATTTTATAGTATAAAACCATTAGAAATGAAGCTGCTTTTTTACATAGCGTGTGCATTCTTAGCATTTACATTACCGGCACTTGCGCAGGAAGAGCAGGATAACATCCAAAAGCAGCCTCCTGCTATAACACACAGACAGGTTGTCATGGATGAGCGAATGGCACAGAATGAGCGTAAAAAGCATAATGAAAATCAGTCTTCTAAATCAGAAGCAACCCGAAGAAAAGATAAAGAAAAATCATCTTCGGATAATACTACATCAACAGGAAAAACTTCAAGCAAGCCTGAAAAACAATAATAACGTTATTTTTTGTTACTTAGGTTATTGGAGGAAAGGTCTGCAAAGTAATTTTTGCAGGCCTTTTTATTTAAAAGCACCTCTTTTTTTATAAAATAATTAGCACAAAAATCGTTAAATACATTTAACTTGCATGCTAATTTATTGAACGAAAATTCACTCATAAAATATGAATGAGATAAAAATACTCTGGGTTGATGATGAGATAGATATGCTGAAACCCCATATACTTTTCCTTGAAAAGAAAAACTACAAGGTTACTACCGCAAATAACGGGCAGGATGCCATAGAGCTTTTCAGGGATGAAAATTTCGACATTGTCTTTCTTGATGAAAATATGCCGGGGCTTAGCGGCCTTGAAACACTTTCGGAAATTAAGGAGATAAAGTCATCTGTGCCGGTAATTATGATTACCAAAAGCGAGGAAGAATATATAATGGAAGAAGCCATAGGCTCTAAAATTGCCGATTACCTCATAAAGCCGGTAAACCCTAACCAGATACTGCTTAGCCTCAAAAAGAATCTTGATAACTCGCGCCTTGTTTCTGAAAAAACAACCCTTGACTACCAGAAAGAGTTCCGCAAAATTGCTATGGACCTTGCTATGGTAAACAGTTGGGAAGACTGGGTAGATATGTACAAGCGCCTTGTTTTCTGGGAAATGGAACTCGAAAATATTGAAGACCACAGTATGGTTGAAATACTGGAATCGCAAAAACAGGAAGCTAATTCGCAATTTGGGAAGTTTATAGAGAAAAATTATGAAGACTGGTTTGAGCCTAAAGCAGATAAGCCCGTACTCTCACACAACCTGTTCCGGGAACTGGTAGTGCCCGAAATACAGAAGAAACAGCCGATATTGTTTGTTGTTATAGATAACCTGCGCTACGACCAGTGGAAAGCTTTTGAAGGAGTTGTAAATAACTACTACAAACTTGAAAAAGAATCGGCATACTACTCCATACTGCCCACTGCCACACAATATGCACGTAATGCTATTTTTTCGGGGCTTACACCTTTAGAAATGGAGAAAAAACTGCCACAATACTGGAAAAATGATATTGATGATGGCGGTAAGAACATGTATGAAGCTGAATTTTTAACTGAGCAGCTTAAAAGGCTGGGCCTTAAAATAAAGCAGGAATACTACAAGATTACCAATTTTAAAGACGGGAAGAAACTGGTAGAAAACTTTAAAGGCCTAAAAAGTAACGACCTTACAACTGTTGTTTACAATTTTGTGGATATGCTTTCGCATGCCAAAACCGAAATGGATGTTGTAAAAGAGCTTGCAAGTAATGACAAGGCTTATCGTTCACTTACATTAAGCTGGTTCCGCAACTCGCCGCTGCTCGAAATTATACAGCAGGCACAACTGGCAGGATTTAAGCTTATCATTACTACAGACCACGGTACTATTAATGTGAAAAACCCAAGCAAGGTTATTGGCGACAGGAATACCAGCCTTAACCTGCGCTATAAAACAGGGCGCAGCCTTACCTATGAAGAGAAGGATGTTTATCATGTTAAAGATCCTAAAAGTATACAACTGCCAGCTATAAACATGAGCAGCTCTTTCATTTTTGCCAAGAACGACCTTTTCCTTGCTTATGTAAATAACTTTAACCACTACGTGAGTTATTACAGGAATACTTATCAGCATGGCGGTATTTCTCTGGAAGAGATGATAATACCATTTCTTGTGTTTAACCCAAAATAAGCGGTTCAGAGATATGGAATTTACGTTTTCGCTCGCCGAGATAGACCTGGCTGCTAAAAAAATTTTAGAGGCCGGGCTAAAGCAAACGGTTTTATTTCATGCAGGTATGGGTGCAGGTAAAACAACCCTGATAAAAGCCATTGCCAGGCAGTTAGGGGTTAAAGATATAACATCGAGCCCTACATTTTCGCTTGTAAATGAGTATGAAACCGAAGACGGCAGAACCTTATATCATTTTGACCTTTACAGGCTGAATACTGAGGAAGAAGCCTATGATATGGGTATGGATGAATATTTCTATTCCGGTAATATGTGTTTTATTGAATGGCCTGAAAAAACGCCTAACCTTATACCCTTAGATCATTCTTCTGTAACCATAAAAATTTTGCCTGACGGAAGAAGGCACCTAATACTGAAATAATTTTAACATGCGTTGATATTTTTGTAATTTAGAACCAATTATCTCACATCATTACAATGTCATTAACACCATTTACAAAACAGCAACTGCTACCGCAGGAAGAAAAACTTGAAGTGGAAAGGCAGCGGGGCGATCTTTTTATTGGCCTGCCTAAAGAAACTTCTTTCCAGGAACGAAGGATATGCCTTACGCCCGATGCTGTAAGTGCACTTACGGCACATGGGCACCGTGTAATGATTGAGGCAGGTGCAGGCGAAAGCTCAAGCTACAGCGATAAAGAGTATAGTGATGCAGGTGCGGAAGTGGTTCAGGATACAAAAAAAGTTTTTGGCTGCCCTATTATCCTTAAAGTAGAGCCGCCCACTATTAAAGAAATTGAGATGATGAATCACCAGTCGCTACTCATCTCAGCCATACAGCTTAAAACACAAAAAAAAGAATACTTTGAATCGCTTGCCGCTAAAAAAATTACAGCGCTTGCCTTTGAGTTTATAAAAGATGAAGACGGCTCCTACCCTGCTGTAAAATCGTTAAGCGAAATTGCAGGTACGGCATCTGTATTAATTGCATCAGAATTAATGATTAACCAAAAAATTGGCAAAGGGTTACTGCTTGGCAATATTACAGGCGTTCCGCCAACAGAGGTTGTAATAATAGGCGCAGGCACCGTTGCCGAGTTTGCCGCCAAAACGGCATTAGGACTCGGCGCAAATGTAAAGGTATTTGATAACTCGATAACCAAACTGCGCAGGCTGCAGTCGGCGTTAAACCAGCGTATATTTACATCTACCTTACAGGAAAAAACACTGCTTAAATCTTTAATGCGTTGTGATGTAGCCATTGGCGCCATGCGCGGTAAAAACCGTACTCCTATTATCGTAACAGAAACAATGGTAGAGCACATGAAACGCGGTGCTGTAATAGTAGATGTTTGTATTGATACCGGCGGTTGCTTTGAAACATCTGAGATTACTACACACGAAAAACCAACGTTTGTGAAAAACAACGTAGTGCATTACTGCGTCCCTAACATCCCTTCCCGCTACTCCAAAACAGCCTCTATTTCCATCAGTAATATTATAAGCCCTTTTTTACTGCAAATGGCGGAAGACGGGGGGCTTGAAAGTGCGGTGCGGTGTAACCGAGGACTAAAAAACGGAGTATATTTTTACCACGGCTTATTAACAAACAGGTCTATTGCTGAATGGTTTTCGCTTTCTTACCGCGATATTAACCTTTTAATTTTTTAAATTTGCCGCAAAACAAACTCTTTTGGAAAGCAATATACTGATAGTGGCAGCAGGCCTTTTTATAGGTACCGTAGGTACACTTATAGGGGCAGGCGGCGGTTTTATTCTTGTTCCCCTCTTACTTATTTTTTATCCTGAATTAAGCCCTGAACTTGTTACGGCAATATCTATTGCGGTGGTATCTGTAAATGCCATATCTGGCACTTTTGCCTATGCACGCTCGGGGAGGATTGACTATCGTGCGGGCATTACCTTCGCGCTTTATACCATACCCGGCTCTATACTTGGGGTATTAACAGTTAAGTATATACCACAACAACTTTTTAATACTATTTTCGGTGTATTACTGCTTGTATTGGCAGCATATCTGTTCTATAAAAACAGGAATGCCATACTTACCACAAAGCCTGAGCATAAGCAGGGCTACAGGCAACATACTCTTACAGACAATAAAGGCATGACTTATACTTACAGCTACAATCCGCTTTACGGCAATCTGGTAAGTATTGTGGTAGGATATATTTCTCCGTTGCTGGGCATAGGCGGCGGTATTATACACGTGCCGGCCATGGTAAACTGGCTAAAGTTTCCTGTTCATGTTGCAACAGCTACATCACATTTTATACTTGCGGTAATGGCTACAGTCAGCGTAATTGTACACGCAATAAGCGGAACTTATGATAACGAAGGTACGGTGCAAATGATCTTGCTTCTTGCTCTTGGTGTTGTACCCGGCGCACAGCTTGGGGCACTGCTTTCGCATAAAATAAAAAGCAATGTTATTATTCAGTCGCTTGCCGTTTGTATGATACTTGTTGGCATTCGCATACTGGTAAAGGCTTTTTAGCCGATAACAATAAAAAGGTATTACTGTACTATAAAGTATCTATCTGCTCTTCTTCACTTTCTTTATCTGGCCCGTCTTCCGAAGTAGTTTCTACCTTAGGTTCTTTTTTGCTGAGGATAGTGCCCATCATCATAACTAAAGAAGTAAGTATAACTATTTGTATAATCATACTACGGTTAATGAAGGGAAGCCTTAGTTCGGGTATTATAGAAAGGAACAGCAATATGGTAATAAGCCCCCTTGGCGCTATAAATAAAAGCGGTATAAGCTTTATGCCTGAAAGCTTAAGCGCAATAGCCCTCAAAATGTAAATACTAAGGGTTATTGCCGCCGAGAACAGCAAAACATCTGTGTTTAAAAGTTCGCTGGTATGTATAAGGTAACCAAATAAAAGGAAAAATAAAGCCCTTACCAAAAAAGTTGCCTCTATAGTAATTTCCCTGAATTTGTTTACTTCCCGTCTCAAAACTTTAGGCTTAAGCTGCTGTATCAGTTTTACTTCGCCTATAAGATTAAGGTTATTTAAAAACAGACCGAATACCAGTATAAACACAAGCGACGGCAGGTGAAACTCCTTACTTATCTCATAAATGAGTATTACAAGGAAAATAATGGGTACAAACTTTATGTGATGATCCAGGCGGCTAAGTAAAAAAGAAAGGCTGCCTGTTGCAATAAATGAAATTATAATGATAATGATAAGCTGCACGAAGAAAGAACCGAATGCCATAAAGCCAATGGTATCGTGCATTACTATAAAGTTGAAGAAAATTACCCCGATAATATCAGATATACTGCTTTCATAAATCACGAACTCGCGGTCGGCTTTCCTGAAACTGCGTACACTGGGAATAGCAACAGAGCTGCTTATTATGGCAAGTGGTATAGCATTAGTAAGGCAGGTTTTATAATCCCAGTCTGTAATATACTGAAAAACATATGCTAACAACAGTGCAAATATTATAAGCGGAATACACCCTATCAATACCGCCTTTTTTACAACCGGCAATTTATCGCGGCTCAGTTCCAGCTCCAGCGCGCCTTCAAGTACAATAAGTATTAAACCTATACTTCCTAATATTGGCAGTACTTCCTGTAAGTCTATAAGCGTTACACCAAAAAAATTGCTTAGCTGCCTTACAAGAAAGCCAAGCACCAGCAATAGCAATACAGAAGGTATTTTGGTTTTAGGTGAAGTTAAATCGAATATATATGCTAAAAGCACAAGCAGACAAAGTACCAGTATAATACCTGCGGTCATGTAGTTGTTTTTTTATGAAACACTAATATAGCCGATAAATATTGAAAACGGAAAAAACCATTACTTTTTGTTCGTAAAAAGGCAGAATATTTCGTTATCGTAAGTACTAATTATATTTTTAAAATAAAAAACAGTTTTTTTGCAGATGTATAGATAAAATTACTGCATAAAAAAAGCACCGGGTAGTACCCGGTGCTTTTTAACTGATAAACTTAAGTTTTATTTTAAAGTAAAAGTTGAGTTAGCTACCAGTTTATCTTTATCAAAAAGGTTTACATGATATGTTCCTTTTTCAAAATCTTTACCTGAAAGTGTTTCAGAAACCTTCATGGTCTTATTTTCATAAATGGCATTGGTAATAAAGCTGTAAGTTAGCGTATAATCGCCAAATACTTCTGTCTGCTTTTCGCCAAGTACATTGTTTTTAGGGTCTATAACCTGCACATAATACATTTTATTGCCGGCCTGGGCTACCTCATTGGCTGCAATGGTAAAGCTTATTTTTAAAACATCTACACGCCTTGCCCTTTCGGTACTTACAAGCTTTCCTGAGTTCCTTTCTTTATAAGGATCTGCCTTTAGGTCAAGTATGGTAAGCTTAGATGCCTTTTCAACTGTCTTGCTCAGGTTCTCGTTTTGCGATACTAATGTATCATTGTACCTGCGCGATTCATCCAGAACAACTATAGTGCTGTCACGCTCTGTGGTAAGTTGCTGGTTCTGCGCCTTTAGCTGTTTGTTTTCAGCCATAAGCCTGTCCATTTCACGCTTAAGCCTCGAGTAGTCATCCTTATACTTGCGTAACGAATTTGCATCGCCTTTCCACTTCTCCACTTCATCAATCAGGCGCTGAATTTTTGCCCTTTCTTCTTCCAGTTCACCTTTCAGGCCTGTGTTCTCGGCTACAGCGGCATCATACTGTGCTTTTGTTTCATTAAGTTCTGCAAGAAACTGGTCTTTCTCGCTCACATACTGCTTTTCAGCTTTTTCGCTGTCGGTGCTCATCTTATACATAAATGCCAGGCTGCCAACAAGCAGGATAGCCAGTATAACGATTATTGCTTTTAAACTTGAATTGCTTCTTTCTTTTTCCATCACTCAAATAATTTTAACAAAATTAAAGATATTTCAATTACGCTTCTGTTTTTAACGAAATTTTAGCTGAAAATAGTATTTTTGACATCCTATTTATAGCCTATGGAAACCATAATTAAGCTTACAGCCGCACAACTTTCTAAATATACTTCGCAGCGAAGCGGCGAAATAAAATTTGGTGAGCGCATTCTTACAGTTCCCAAAGATAGAGATATTTGGGAATTTACAAAGGAATGTGATGCGGGCTTTGTGCTTTTCGGCATACCCGAAGATATTGGCGTACGTGCCAACTATGGCAGGCCCGGTACCGCTTCGGCTTGGGAACAGGCTTTAAAAAGCATAGTAAATATTCAGCACAATAAATTCTGCAAAGGCAGCAGCCTGTTAGTATTGGGGCATTTAGACACTTCTGCCGTTATGGAGGCCGCGGCAGGCTTAAACACCAATGTGCCGGACGAACGTAAAAAGCTTTCGGTGCTCATAAGCGAGATTGATAAAGAAGTATCGCATATTATCTGTACCATAATCAGTGCCGGCAAAATACCTATAATTGTTGGCGGTGGGCATAATAACGCCTATGGCAACATAAAAGGAACCGCCCTTGCTAAAGGAAAACCTGTAAATGCCATCAATTTTGATGCGCATACTGATTTCAGGATACTTGAAGGTCGCCATAGCGGTAATGGATTTTCTTATGCTTTTGAAGAAGGTTTCCTTAAAAAGTATTTTATATTCGGGCTGCACGAAAATTATACCTCTAAGGGTGTAATGGAAACCATTAAAAAGCAGGGAGACCGCATTAAATACAACACGTATGAGCAGCTTGCCGTGCGCCGCGAAAAAAGCTTTTCTGACGAAATGGGCCATGCACTCGGCTTTATAGAAGATGAGCCTTTTGGTATAGAGCTGGACCTTGACGCATTGCCTAATATAGCCAGCAGCGCCATGACGCCTACAGGCTTCAGCATTGAGAAAGCAAGGCAGTTCGTGCATTACTTCGGCAGGAACAAAAACGCGTGTTACCTGCATATTTGTGAAGGAGCGCCGGAACTGGATAATGAAAAAAACAACCACCTTACGGGCAAGCTTATAGCCTATCTTATAACCGACTTTATCAAGTCGAAAGAGCTGTAACCTTCTGTTTTAAAACTGTAAACCAGCTAATTACTTTAAAAATAAAAGTATACCTTTGCACCCTGCAGTACCCGCTGTTGGGTGCTTGGAATTATAATAGTATTACATGAAATTTGAAGATCTTAAGTTACTGAAAAACATACAACAGGCACTTGCTGATGAGGGTTATGAAGCACCCACACCCATTCAGCAACAGGCCATACCAATAATACTTGAGGGTACAGACCTTGTGGGCTGTGCACAAACAGGAACCGGAAAAACTGCCGCGTTTGCCATACCTATACTTAACGACCTGCACCCTATTGTTGGCTCTGCCAAAAAAAGGAAATACATCCGCACGCTTATTATAACCCCAACAAGGGAGCTTGCGCTGCAAATAGGCGAAAGTTTTGAAACCTACGGGCGTTACACAAACATTACCCAGCTTACCATTTTTGGAGGTGTTAACCAGATACCGCAAACCGACCAGCTTAAAAAAGGTGTAGATGTGCTTATAGCTACCCCCGGCAGGCTGTTAGACCTGCACAAGCAGGGCTTTATAAACCTTGAACAGCTTCACCACCTTGTTTTAGATGAAGCCGACCAGATGCTGGATATGGGCTTTATACATGATGTAAAGAAAATTATTAAGCTAACTCCTGATAACAGGCAGACACTGCTGTTTTCTGCAACAATGCCTTTGGCTATTCGTGAACTTGCCGATACTTTTTTAACCAACCCCAAATATATTTCGGTTACACCGGTATCTTCTACTGCCGAAAGGGTAAAGCAGCAGTTGTATTTTGTTGACAAGAGTGATAAACGTAAATTGCTGTATCACCTTATCCGTAATGAAAACCTGAGCAATGTACTGGTATTTACACGCACAAAGCATGGGGCAGACAACGTGGTGAAAGCATTAAAGAAAAACGGCGTTAATTCGGGAGCGATACATGGCGATAAGTCGCAAAGTGCAAGGGTTAAAATGCTGGATGCTTTTAAGAATAAAGAAATAGGTGTCCTGGTTGCTACAGATATTGCCGCACGTGGTATAGATATAGAGAACCTGCCTTATGTAATTAACTTTGACCTGCCCAACATACCGGAAACCTATGTGCACCGCATAGGCCGTACAGGGCGTGCCGGTAACGAGGGGCTTGCCATATCGTTTTGCAGTAAAGATGAACTGCCATATTTAAAGGATATAGAAAAGCTGATTCGCCTTAAAATCAAAGTGATTGAAGGGCATCCCTACCCTTTTAGTGAAACGGACGCAGAACCACAGCAGGAAAAGAAACCCGACCTTAGGAACAATAATAAAAACGCTCAGAGAGATGGAAAATCTAAATCCAGAAAATCTGAAGGTTCGAAAAAAAATAAAAAACGCTGGTATTAAGAGGGAATAAATAATGCTTACTTTTACCCTTATTTAGCAGATTAAGCAATGAAACATTTTTTACTATGCTGCTTTTTTGTTTGCAGCATATGCAGTTTTGCACAACAAACAAGTACTCCTGTTAAGGTTACAAAACAGGAATGGGATAAACTGGATAAAGTATTTGTTGCAGTTATAGATGCACTTGTAAATAATAACGCAGTCGCATTTAATAAACTTGCTTATCCGGTAGTAGATTGTATAGATTGTGTAGGCACACCCGAATTTAATAACAGGGGCTACTTTGTTACAAGAGATGTTTTTTATCTTAACATAGCCACTAATTTTACTAAATCTCCGGTATATAAAGCGCTCGCTAAAAGAGGATATACCTTTAGCTCAATTCTGTTGAAGGGCTACAGGCCAAAGTACCTGCCGGATGACTATCCTGAAGATTTGACTTTATATGAAGTATGGATACCAACCTATCTTGCTAACGAACTTTCTAAAGGCCATCCGGGTACAAGCCATGCCTTTCAGTTTGTAAAGATAGATGGCGAGTTTAAACTCTTCGGAATGACATCAATACCATAAAAATAAGCACCTTTTAGGTGCTTATTTCATTTAACTATATTCTTTTAATGGCTATAATTTTCTATATTTGAGATTATAAACCTTACTATTATTATGGATATTCAATACCACTATGCAACCGTTTTACAGGCTATAAACGAACTAAAGGAAAAAGGCTACACAGAAGATTTTAATCTTGAGGAGAATTGCCTTGCATGCGCCACAGGTAAGTTTAACCATGACGAGTTCGAGATCTCTGATATTTATTACTACGAAGGTGAATCTAACCCTGATGATGAAGCCACCGTTTATGGTATAGTATCACATTTGGGTACAAAAGGGATATTAGTAACAGGAGATGAAACTTTCTCAGACCCCACATCAAATAAAATTATAGAAAAACTGCTTGTAAAAAGAAAAAGCAGGAACTAAATGGGAAGGGCATTTTTGCATTATTACATAGCGGTAAACTCTGTAAACATATCTTTTTGCCTGTTGATGCTAATGTTTACCAATTTAATGTGGCTGCCTTTTATATTTTGTACTGTTGGCTTAGCCGTTGGTATAGTAAGCTATAATTATTTATTCAGCAACCAATATTACTTTTATTATAATCTTGGCTTTACCCGGCAAAAACTTGCCATAGCTGTACTTGCATGTAACTTTTTTGCTGCCCTGCTGCCTGCGCTTTTAATATATCCTTTTAATGCATAATACACTCAGCGCAAAGCATATCAAAAAGTCATTTAAGGGTAAAACCATTTTCGAAAATGTAAACCTGGAATGCGAAACAGGACAGATAACAGGTGTTTTCGGGAGAAACGGAAGCGGCAAGTCAACCCTTCTTAAAATTCTGTTTGGTATACTTAAGGCCGATACAGTGCATGTAACTATTAACCAACAGTATATTGCAGTTAAAGATATCATACCGCAACAACTAATTGCCTATCTTCCGCAACATCCGTTTATACCGAAGTATCTTAAAGTACGCGATATAATACCCATGTACTATCAAGGTGATGAACAGGATAAACTATTTTATGCTCAAAACATACATAAAATTACAAATACAAAAGCCGGTAACCTCTCAATGGGCGAACTGCGCTATTTTGAGCTGCTGCTTATAAGCAACCTTAATCATCCTTTTCTCCTGCTTGATGAGCCTTTCTCTATGATAGAACCGCTTTATAAAGAACACATTAAAGAATATTTGTTAAAGTTAAAAGATAAAAAGGGTATAGTAATAACAGATCATTACTACAGGGACGTGCTCGAAGTAAGTAATAATAACCTGCTTCTTGATAGTGGCTTTATGAAAAAAATTATTGCAGAACAGGAACTTATTGAAGGTGGTTACCTGCCTAAGCAATAGAATTGATATACAGAACCAGTTCCTGCGCGTCAAGTATATAGTCGGGGCTGATTTCCTTTAAGGCATGTTCAGGCATATAAGGCACCTCTGCCGATTCCGGCTTCTGTATTACAGTTACACCACCTGACTCTTGTATGGCCTTAATACCGTTTGTGCCATCGGCATTGGCGCCGGACAGTAATACCGCGGTAACTTCTTTGCCATATACATCGGCTGCTGATTCAAAAGAAACATCTATACTTGGCCTGCTAAAATGTATCTTCTCTGAAGTATCAAGCGACAGTAATCCGTCTTTTTCAAAAAGCACATGGTAATCTGCCGGGGCTATATAAATATTACCGGGAAGCAAAGGCACTTTATCCTCCAGTTCCTTAACGGGTATTTTTGTTTTAATCGCAATAAGTTCTTCAAGCATACCATCTTCGCCACTGCGGCGGTGTAATACTAATACTATCGCAAAAGAAGGTATATTTAGTTTTGGCAACACGGCAATAAGCACTTCTAGGCTGCCTGCAGAGCCGCCAATAATAAGCAGTTTACATTTGGCATTTAGTTTATCTTTTTCCATACTTTCTCTTTTCCTAATTGCTGGTACTGCTTTTGGAGCGGCGAAAACTTAAGGGTTTCTTTAGTACCTAATGCAAGGTAACCCAGCTTGGCAAGGCTGTCGTCAAAAAGCTTAAGTGCCTGCTCCTGAAGATCTTTATCAAAATAAATAAGGACATTGCGGCAAAGGATAAGGTCGAACTCATTAAACGAACTGTCGGAAACCAGATTATGTTGTGAAAAAATCATTTTTGCCGAAAAATCATCGCTAAACTTTGCCCACCCGTAATTAGCAATGTAATATTCTGAAAAATCTTTAGTCCCGCCTGATTGTATATAGTTTTCAGAATACTGCTTCATCATCCTTAACGGGAACACACCATTCTTAGCAGAATTTAGTACAACTGTATTAAGATCGGTGGCATACAGCAGGCTTTTATGCAGCAGATTAGCTTCTTTAAGCAAGATAGCCATAGAATATACCTCTTCACCTGTTGAGCAGCCTGCATGCCAAATCCTTATAAAAGGCTTGGTAGCCAGTATGGGCAGTATCTCTGTTCGGAGTGACTTGTAAAAATGCGGATCGCGAAACATCTCGGTAACATTAACCGTGATTTCTTCTACCGCGTGCTTAAAATAAACCGCATCAGTACGTATTTTAGAGAGGAAATCTGTAAAATTATCAAATCCATCTACCTGTAACAGCCGGTCTACCCTGCGCTTAAAAGAAGCCCTGGAATACCCGCTGAAGTCATATCCGTAGTATTCAAATATTTCATTTATCAGCACCTCAACTTCACGGTCATCAGTAATCATATCATTACAGTGCGCTTAAAATTTCTAAAAGTTTATCAACATCAATTGGTTTGGATATGTACCCGTCTGCACCTGCTTCAAGGCATTTTTCCCTGTCGCCCACCATTGCCTGTGCCGTTACGGCTATTACAGGCGTGTGCCTGCGGGCAGGTATTTCCCTTATTATTGGTATTGCTTCATACCCATCTAAATCGGGCATCATCATATCCATTAATATACAATCTACAGGTTCGCTGCCGCGCAAAAGTACAATCGCTTCTTCGGCACCCGTGCAGGATATGTTACTATATCCTTTCGCTTTTAAAGTAGCCGAGAGTGCAAAAATATTGCGCGGGTCATCATCAATAATCAGTATCTTTTTCTTTTCCATTATGTGGCTATATGTTATACCCTGTCATAAAGCCAAACCCTAAGGAGCGACAACAATTGGTCTACGTCTACAGGTTTGGTAATATAATCAGAAGCACCTGCATTAATACATTTCTCACGGTCGCCTGTCATTGCTTTTGCTGTTACCGCTATAACCGGCAGGTTTTTAAACCTGCGGTCCTGCCGTATCCTTGTGGCGGTTTCATAGCCGTCCATATTAGGCATCATCATATCGAGTAACACTACATCTACCTCAGGGTTTTCGTCAAGCGCTTTAAGTGCCTCTTTACCATCTATAGCGGTTATTACATTCATTTTAAGTGTTTCCAACGCCTTGGTTAAAGAGTAAATGTTACGCACATCATCATCTACAACCAATACGGTTTTACCGTTAAGTACATTGGCAAGTATTCCTGCTTTCCTGTTACCTTCTTTTTTATCGGCATTTTTGCTTTGCTCCACAAGGTGAAGGAATAAAGAAACCTCATCCAGCATGCGCTGATAAGAGTGTGCTGTTTTTATAACTATAGAGTCGGCATACTTTTTAATTTTCAGCTCTTCTTTCATAGAAAGGCTTTTACCAGTAAAGACTATAACTGGTAAATTTTCGAGGCCGGGGTTTTTCTTTATATTTTCAAGTATTTCATACGCCTGGTTATCCGGTACACCCATATCCAGTATTACACAGTCTACATTTTCCTGCTGCAAAGCCGACACACCATCGGTTATTTCACTTTTTATTTCTGAATTGATGTTATTAGAGCCTAAAAAGTAAGCCAGTGCCTGTGCATGTTTAGGATTATCTTCAAAAATAAGCACTTTTTGAGACTCCCTGTTTATGATGTGCTCTATACGTGTAAAAATATCAGGCATCTGCTCAAAGGCAACAGGCTTATCTAAAAAGTTTACAGCTCCTTTTAAAAGGCTTTCCTTTCTTACCTTATGAGACGACATAATATGCACAGGAATATGCTTGGTCTCTGTATTTGCTTTTAATGCTTCCATTACTTCCCAACCGCTCATTATAGGCAATTGAATATCCAGCAATATGCCTACCGGCTTAAAGATGAGGGCAAGATTAAGTGCTTGGTCTCCTCTCACGCTCACAACGCCTTTGTAGCCTCTCTGGTGGCTGAAATCAAGCAGCGCTTTTGCAAAATTTACATCATCTTCAACAATCAGTATAACTTTGTCGCCTTCATTTATGATATCTTTATCATCCGGAACGTCATCAGGTATCGTGTTGCTGATATAACGGTTAACTTCAGCCTTTTTCTCTGCTTTGGCAGTTTCATCAACTTTATTTTCTTTTGAAGGTAAAGCAGCAGTTTTTTCTCTTTCAATAGTTAAGTTTGCTCCTGCCTGTCCTATAACCGGAATGGTAAGCGCAAAGGTACTTCCCTGGTTTACTTTACTGCTAAGGCTAATTTCTCCGCCCAGAAGTTTAGAAAGTTCACGGCTGATTGATAATCCGAGCCCCGTACCGCCATATTTACGTTTGGTAGAGCCGTCTGCCTGTTGGAAAGCCTCAAATATAAGCGGTTGCTTTTCGGGCGGTATGCCAATACCTGTATCTATAACTGCAAAATCTACATGCTTGCCGTCTTCTGTTTTTTTAATTTTAAGGGTTACAGAGCCTTCAGCAGTAAATTTAATGGCATTGCTGATAAGGTTTTTAAGGATCTGCTCAAGTCGCATCTTGTCTGTCCTGATTACCAGCGGGGCATTTTCAGCATCAATTTTAAATTCTATATTCTTTTCCCTTGCCACTTCTGTAAAGAGGTTCTTAAGGTTATCAGTAACTTCTTTAACCGATATATCCATAAACTCAAGATCCATTTTACCTGCTTCTATCTTAGAAAGGTCAAGTATTTCATCAATCAGGCCAAGAAGCCCGTTTCCTGAGCTTTGTATAACCTTTGCAAACTCTACCTGCTCATCGGTCATGTTGGCCTCTCCGTTTTCAGAAAGCAGGCGGCTTAGCAGTAGTATGGAGTTTAAAGGTGTACGGAGTTCGTGCGACATATTGGCAAGGAATTCTGATTTGTAGCGTGTGCTAAGCTCAAGGTCTTCCGTTTTCTTTTGTATTTCAAGATTACGCTCTTCAAGCAGTACGCTGCGCTCTTCCAGTTCCTGGTTGGTTTGTTGCAGCTCTTCCTGTTGCACGCGCAGTTCTTCTTCAGATGCCTGTAGTTTTTCTGTCTGGGTTTCAAGCTCGGCGTTCATCGACTCAAGCTCGGTATGCTGCACACGTAGCTCCTCCGATTGTGCCTGTGTTTCTTCCAGCAACTCCTGAACGCGTTTTCTGTTTTGTGCTGCGGTTATGGCTATGGCAATGTTATTGGCAACTGCATTTAAAAACTCAGCCTCAAGCGGTGTAAACGCATCTATTTTTGCAAGTTCTAAAGCACCTGCAACTCTCCTGTCCATTAGTGGCAGGGCTATTATATTACCTGGCTTAATTTCGCCAAGTGCATAGCTTATAGTAACATTTTCGGGTGAAGCGGAAGTAACCTGCAACATTTTACCCGATACAACCGATTGTCCCGTTAGCCCCTCTCCTAACCTTATTGATTTTCTTTTATCATCCGCTATATAGCTGTAACCTGCAGTAAGCAGCAGTTCTTCACCCTCAAGCAGGTATATTACCCCTGCATTACTGCCTGTATATATTGCAAGATATTCTATCACATCGGCAGCAAGCTGCTCTACCCCCTTTTCCCCAAGCATTACCTCATTAAGCTGTGCTACACCCGCCTGCAGCCATTCATTATCTGCAAGAGAGTTAAATGAAGTGCTTAAGGCGCCGGCCATATTATTTAATGAGAGTGCCACGGTGCCCAGTGCATCTTTTTCACTGTCATTTACCCTTACGTCATAATTGCCTGCTGCAACCTGCTCTGCAATTTTGCTTATTACGCGAATTCGCTCTTCTGTTTCACGGTCTTTACGTTCAAGCTCTGCCTGTAGTTTAAGGCGTTCGTTATAATCTTTTATTATCCTGGTAAAGAAAAAGATGCTTATCAGTATCGCTATTATAGCGGCCGCAATAATAAGTATTGTGCTGTATGTACCAAAACGCTGCGAGGTCTCGTTACGCTGCGCTAACAGTTCCTGCTCATTACTTTCTATCTGCTTAAGGAGGTTACGTATATCACCCATTATTCGGCGGCCCTCATTAAGATCGGTATCCGTAATTGCCTTACCATGAGTTTTTTCGTTTACTTTTACTTTAAGGTAATTAAAGAACTCATTGCGCAACGGCTTAAGTTTTTCGAGGTATTGCTGCTGCTCAGGGTTATCAGATGTAAGAAGTTCTACGCGGTCAAAGTAATCATCTGCCCTTGCTTCTGCATCATTATACTGCGTAAGGAAATCTTTTTTATTTGTAATTAAATAACCACGCATGCTGGTTTGTGCATCTACAAGCACAGAAGAACCTTCATTAAGATTATAAATAATTTCCTGTGTATGGTTTACCATCTCATTACTATGCAGCAATTTACGGATACTCATAAAAGAAGCTGCCGAACTAATTATAAGTATTAGTATCGATATGCCGAAACCTGTAATTAAATTGCGTCTGAACTGGCCACTCATATATTTTGCAGTTGTTGTTTGTTAATTAATAGGTAAAATTATTATAAAGCTGGCACCTTTGCCGGGGCTGCTTTTTGCGGTGATAATACCATTGTGCTTTTCTATTATTTTTTTAGCTATGGCAAGTCCTATGCCTGTACCCTCATATTCTTTGCGGTCATTCAGCCCCTGGAATATTACAAAAATTTTATCGAGGTACTTTTCGTCAAAGCCAATACCATTATCAGTAACAGTTATTTTGCAAAACTGCCCCTGAGGGTTACATTCACTTTCAAAACGTTTCTCGGAAATACTTTCACAGGCTACAGTAATTTCAGGATTAACACCCTCATTGGTAAATTTAAGGGAATTGCCTATCAGGTTTTGAAATACCTGGCGCAACTGGCTGGGTATACCATTAATTACAGGCAATTTGTTAATAACTACGTTTGCGTTTTTATCTTCTATGATGTAATCAAAATCAGTTATAACTTCCTGTAAGATAAGGTTAAGGTCGGCTTCTACCGCGTCGGCTCCCGATGACAGCCTTGAATAATCTAAAAGGTCGGTAATGAGTTTAGACATGCGCTGCGCCGAGCCTACTGCCCTTTTTATATAATCGCGTGCCTTTTCATCATCAACAAGATATTTATCTTTTACAATGTTGATAAACAGCTCCATTTTACGAACCGGTTCTTTAAGGTCGTGCGAAACAGCCCATGCAAATTGCTGCAGCTCGTGGTTGCGCAATTCAAGCTCCTCATTTTTGGCAACCAGTTCGCTGGTACGCTCGGCAACTTTAACTTCAAGGTTATCCTGTGCTTCTTTCCTTATTTCTATTTCTTTACTCAGCATATCACGAATGGCTTTAAGCTCATTTTGTTGTTCTGCCAGTTTTAAAAAAGTTTTTACTTTGAGTATAAGTAAATCCGGGTCAACAGGCTTGGTTATATAATCTACACCGCCTGTTTCATAACCTTTAGATATAAATTTTTTCTGTTTGTTTACTGCCGATAGAAATATAACAGGTATATCTTTGGTACGGTTGCTGCCTGCCAGTATTTCGGCCACCTCAAAACCATCCATTCCGGGCATCTGCACATCCAGAATGATAAGGGTATAGTTTATCTTGAGAATCTTTTTAAGCGCTTCCTCTCCAGATTCTGCAGTATCAACCTGGAGGTTATGCAGCTCAAGAACTTTTTTTAAGGCTATAATATTTGCCGGTATGTCGTCTACTATCAGTATCATTATACAGGCAAATTATTATAAGCGGCTATTGCTGTAGCGCGTTTTGTTATATCAGTGTTTTGTTTCATAAGTAAGGTGTTCAAAAATACAAAACCAATCGTTAAAGAACTGTTAATTGACATATCTAACGGCCTACCTTTGCTGAACGTATTTATTACCTTCCCAAATATCCCGTAGCATTTGCCGTTCCTGTACAGCTAATATTGTTGCATCAGCAGCCATTAAAGCCTGCTGCAAATGTGCTGCTGTGCGTATGCCTGCAACTGCTGTAGTTATGGCAGGGCTATCCATCACGTATCGGTAAGCCTTCTCTGTAAAGTCTCTGTTTGGCAGCATGGTGTTTATTTTATTGATAATAGCACTTATCTCTTTAGCATCTGTATCTAAATAATCGGCAGCAGGTTTACCGGCAAGAAGGCCACCCGCAACAGTGCCACGCGCTAGGACAGCAATATTGTTTTCCTGCAATAACGGTAGTGTCTCCTCTTCAGGCCTTCTGTCTAAAAGACTGTACTGTGTCATTACGGCTGCAATATCATATTCAGATACATACTTGCGGATAACATTAGGCCGTATGGAGGAAATGCCGTAGCTTCTTATTTTGCCCTGCTCTTTTAACCTTTCAAAAGCTTCTATAACATCATCTGAAGGATCATCAACAGTGCCTCCGTGCAAAAGATAAATATCTATATAATCTGTCTGCAGGCGTTTCAGGCTTTCGTCAGCTGCTTTTAATATATATTTCTTTTCGGGGCACCAGTCCCAACCGCTGCCATCGCTGCGCCACCTGTTACCTGCTTTAGTTGATATAGCCACATCTTTACGCCTGCCTTTAATGGCTTTGCCCAAGAGCTTTTCGTTTTCTCCTTTTTCATATAAATCGGCAGTGTCAAATAATGTAATGCCTGCATCAATAGCTTTACCAATAAGCGCATCATTTCCAGTTGAACTATCAGTTAAAGACATACACCCAAAAGACAAATTACTTACTTTAATTCCTGCTTTTTCTATTGTGTTATATTGCATACTTACAGATTTTAACCCAAAGTTAAAAATAATCAGGAGTACCCTTCTTATCTTTGTATAAAGATTAGACAATGGCGAAAAAGAACCGCAAAAAAGAAGAGCTTTTAAATGTTATAACACACGGCACAGGTGCAGTATTATCTGTAGCCGCACTAATAATTATGCTTGTATATTGCATAGTTAAAGGTTCAGCAATGCATATTGCTGCATGTGCGGTATTCGGCCTAAGCCTGGTTGTGCTATATTCTGCCTCTACCATTTACCATGCGGTTGCAAAACTTAAACTGAAAAGGCTTTGGAGGCTTATAGACCACCTGAGTATTTATGTACTTATTGCAGGTACCTACACGCCTGTTGCACTGCTGGGGCTTAAAGGTGCATGGGGCTGGACAATATTCGGACTCATCTGGGCTTTTGCCATAGCTGGTTTTATATTTAAGTTTTCACCCCTGCGCAGATCAGAAAAACTTTCACTTTCGCTTTATGCACTCATGGGTTGGCTTATTATTATAGCCATAAAGCCACTTTTAAATACAGTTGATACAGGTGCTTTGCTTTTCCTGCTGGGTGGCGGTCTTTGCTACACATTTGGCATTTATTTTTATGCCAAAGAAAAGATTCCTTACAACCATGCTATTTGGCACGTGTTTGTATTAGGCGGAAGTATCCTGCACTTTTTCGGCATATTTATTTACCTGGTGCCGTAAGTTTTTATTGGCATAAACATGCGTTTTAGCAAAAGCCTAACACAATGAATGCGGTAAAAATAAAGAATTTCCTTAATTTTGGACTTTTAATTTTTGATATATCCGCCATGGGAAAAGTAAAAGTAGGACTTGTACAGATGTCTTGTGTAAAAGACAAACAGGAGAATCTTGATAAAGCCATTAAAGAAGTGCGCAATGCTGCACAGAAAGGTGCACAGATTGTATGTTTACAGGAATTATTTACCTCATTATATTTTTGTGATGTAGAAGATTATGACAATTTTCAACTGGCCGAAGCGATACCCGGACCTTCAACAGAAGCTTTATCTGAAGTAGCAAAAGAACTTGGAGTTGTGATAATTGCTTCTTTATTTGAAAAAAGAACTGAAGGCCTTTACCATAATACAACAGCTGTTATTGATGCTGACGGCGCTTACCTTGGTAAGTACCGTAAGATGCATATTCCTGACGACCCTGCCTTTTATGAAAAATTCTATTTCACACCGGGTGATATGGGTTATAAAGTATTCAATACCCGCTTTGCCAAGATTGGTGTGCTTATCTGTTGGGACCAGTGGTACCCGGAAGCGAGCCGCATTACAGCTCTAATGGGCGCCGAAATACTGTTTTACCCTACAGCTATCGGTTGGGCCACCACACAGGATGAAGACACAAACAAAGAACAATATGATGCGTGGCAAACCATTCAGCGCTCACATGCAGTTGCAAACGGCGTACACGTGGTAAGCGTTAACCGTGTTGGCTTTGAACAGGAAGGTGCAATGAAATTCTGGGGCGGCAGTTTTGTGGCAAACCCGCAGGGTAAGCTTATGTACCTTGCATCACATGAAAATGAAGAAACTACGGTTATTGAAGTAGATACAAAAGCTACCGACCACTATCGCACGCACTGGCCTTTTTTACGCGACAGAAGGATAGACAGCTACCAGCCCATTACCAAAAGATACCTTGACGAGGACTAATATTCGGTATGGAAGAAATGATGTCGGATGTCTGATGTAAAAGTTTTATGCAGCAAAAATTATTTAAGTTTGAAAGGCTTCAGGTATGGGAATTAGCAATGGATTATGGAGAAAAGATTCATAATATCTCTAACTCGTTTCCTGCTTCAGAATTATATAACTTACAAAGTCAGATAAGACTTGCCGCAGACAGCATAGCATTAAATATATCCGAAGGTGCAACAGGTAACACTAATCCCGAATTTAAAAAGTTTCTTACTTATTCATTACGATCCATATCAGAAGTTGTCTGCTGTCTTCATAAAGCTATCAGAAGAAGATATATAACCGAAGAGAACGTTAATGAATTATACTCTGATGCATTTATACTCATTAATAAAACTGCAGCATTAAGAAATACTCTAAAATGATGAACTCAAAAAACGGACATCGGTCTTCTGACATCGGTCGTCATCAAACCCCCAAACAACTCGGTTTTAGCTTTCCAGCAGAATTTGCTCCGCAAAAAGCGTTATGGCTGTCATGGCCGCACAAAGAAGAATCATGGCCCGGTAAGCTTGAAACTATATACAAGCCCTATTGTGAATTTATACTTTTGGTATCGCGCCACCAACAGGTATGTATTAATGTGGCTGATGAAGCCATGAAACAATTTGCGCTTTCCCATATTGAAAAATATGAGCCGACTGTGCAGCACGCAAAGGTGCAAAATATATCTTTTTTCTATCATCCTACTAACGATGCATGGTGCCGCGACCACGGCCCTGCCTTTGTTGTAAACAAAAAAAAAGGCGAAAAAGCCATTGTTGACTGGGGCTATAATGCATGGGGAGGTAAATATCCGCCTTATGACCTTGATGATGTTGTACCAACTAAAATTGGCGAAGCGCTTGGCTTAAAGGTTTTCCATCCGGGTATTGTAATGGAAGGCGGAAGCGTAGAGTTTAATGGCAGGGGTACTTTACTTACTACTACTGCATGCCTGCTTAACGAAAACCGTAACCCACACCTTAACAAAGAACAAATAGAAGAATACCTGAAAGAATATTATGGCGTAACGCATATTTTATGGTTGGGTGATGGTATTGTTGGCGATGATACTGACGGGCATATAGACGATATTACCCGCTTTGTGAATGAAGATACAGTAGTTACAGTTGTAGAAGAAAATGAAGAGGATGAGAATTACGGATTGCTTCAGGAAAACCTGAAACTGCTTCAAGATATGAAGCTGGAAGACGGCAGCCCGCTAAAGGTAGTTGAGCTGCCTATGCCAAAACCTGTTGAGTATGACGGGCAAAGGCTTCCTGCATCTTATGCTAACTTTTACATTGCCAATATGTGTGTTATTGTTCCCACTTTCAGGGATGAAGTTAATGACAAAAAAGCACTACAGATATTACAGGAATGCTTCCCCGGCAGGGAGGTTATAGGTATAGATTCTGTAGACATTATATGGGGCTTGGGCAGTTTTCATTGCCTTAGCCAGCAGGAACCACTATAAAAAACAGCGCCATGTAGGCGCTGTTTTTTATTCGATATGATCGAGTATTGTACTAATAAGCTGGTCTTTTGATAGCACCCCGGATTGCCGCCAAAGCATTTTACCTTCCTGAAAAAGCATTAGTGTAGGCACACCTTTAACTAAAAATCTCGGGTTAGACATTAATTCAGGATTTTTATCGACATCTACTTTAATAATGGTAATCCTTTCACCTAAGCTGTGCTTAACATCTGTAAGTATAGGTGCCAGCATTTGGCAGGGGCCACACCAGGTTGCAAAAAAATCTACAAGTACCGGCTTTTTGTCATTTATAATTTTAAAGAAATTTTCCATATCATCTTTATTTTAGTCAGCTATTCCAAATTTAATAAAAAGCCCCTTACCTGCCAAGGTAAAGGACTCTCCCAAAAATCAAATTGATAATCACATCATAACAGTGTGGTAGGGCAAACATATTCTGTTTTAGGGACAGCAGTAAGGGCTATCTCCGTAAATCCGCCACGTACATCTGTTATATTTTCATAGCCAAGCTGTTTTAGTATTGATGCTGCAATCATGCTGCGGTAACCACCTGCACAGTGCAATATTACAGGCTTATCTTTTGGTATTTCGGCTAAGTGGCTGTAAATTTCGTTTAACGGAACATTTTTCGCACCAATAACATGCTCGGAGTCATATTCGCTTTTCTTTCGTACATCACATACCAGCAGGTGCTGATTGTACAATTTAGAAAATTCAGCGGCATCTATCCTGTTCACCGTTTCTGTTTCCTTGCCAAAATTTTTCCACGTTTCAAAACCTCCCTTCAGGTAACCAATGGTATTATCATACCCTACCCTCGACAGCCTTATAAGCGCCTGCTCTTCATCTCCAGGATTGGTTACAAGTAAGATTTCCTGCTTAATATCTTTTATCATTTCACCTACCCACATGGCAAAGTTTCCGTCTAGCCCTATATTAATACTGTTAGGAATAAATCCTTTAGAAAAATCTTCTGCGCTGCGTGTATCAAGCACAAGGGCCCGGGTTGCATTAGCCACCATTTCAAACTCATCAGGTAAAAGAGGCTTTTTAGCATTACTCATAACATCATCAAGGCTGGTATAACCCCTGATGTTCATCAGTACATTATTAGGGAAATATCCGGGAGGGGTAGTTAACCCTGTAAGCAACTCTTTTACAAATTCATCCTCGGTCATATCCGGCCTTAAAGCATAGTTGCTACGCTTTTGGTTACCAAGCGTGTCGGTAGTGTCCTTACTCATCATTTTACCACAGGCACTGCCTGCACCATGATTAGGGTAAACTATAAGGTTGTCAGGCAGTGGCATGATCTTCTCACGTAACGATTTATATAACAGCCTTGCAAGCTTATCTTCTGTAAGGGTAGTAACCACATGCTGGGCAAGGTCGGGGCGGCCTACATCGCCTATAAATAAAGTATCTCCAGTTATAATGCCATGTTTAGTCCCGTTCTCATCTATCAGCAAATAGGTAGTACTCTCCATAGTATGCCCGGGTGTATGCAAAACTTTAACGGAGCAATCCCCTACTTTAAAAACCTGTCCGTCTTCAGCAATTATAGCATCATAATTAGGCATTGCCGTAGGACCGAATACAATCTTGGCACCTGTTTTATTTCTAAGGTCAAGATGCCCGCTCACAAAATCGGCATGAAAGTGTGTTTCAAAAACATATTTTATCCTGGCACCGTCTTTAGCCGCCCTGCCAATATAAGCGTTAACTTCACGAAGCGGGTCAAAAATTGCTGCTTCACCTTTACTTTCAATATAATATGCTGCATGTGCAAGGCAGCCGGTATAAATCTGTTCAATCTTCATGATACAATATATTTTGGTTTATGGTGTAAAAGTAATTGCAGCATAACTTTTGTACAGTAACAATTGTTACACTTGTAATATGCTGTAAAATAAAAGATTGAATCGTATATATTTCATGATATTTATCATGAAACAGAAAAAAATGGACTATTATTTTGACGGAGCTTATAGGGTAATCAGCTAAACTTTTATTAAAAATAATAGTACATTTTTAAATTTCCGTAAATTTAATAAAACAATAAAAGAACTATGAAGAGATTGAGATTAAATGCCCTTATTGTTATTTTGGGCAGTGTTTTTATGCTGTATTCCTGCAAGAAAAACAAAGATGATGAAGGTAATGAAGACCTTTCGGGTATAGAGGTGCATGATGAAGAAAATACCATACCAATAGACACAACCCGCTTTGAAGCTTTTTTTGATAAATACCCTGATTATAAAGAATTCAGAGGCGATATTAAAGAACTTTACAGCAAGCACAACCATTACATTTGGTATGACAAAGGCGGTATAATTGAATTTGCACAGGTTTTGTATAACCAGACTAATCAGCTTGACGAGGAAGGGCTGGAGAGAAAACTGCCCTACAGGAATGATTTGAGCAACCTTTTTTATGGTGATACCAAAAAAGACCCAAACCTGAATGCTGAACTACTTATCAGCTCTATGTATTTTTACTATACCAAAAAAGTATATGAAGGGCTGGACAAGCAGGCAAGCCGTGAAACCGGCTGGTACCTGCCGCGCGAAAAAACATCTTATGTAGCATATCTTGATACACTTATGCGCGACCCACAGCTTATTGTAAAAGACAAAAAAGAGTTTTTCACACAATACTATAACCTGAAAAAAGGATTAAAGAAATACCGCGAGATTGAAAAAAATGGCGGATGGGGAACTATAACACTTGATAAAGGCGTAAAATCTTTAAAACCCGGCGATTCTGCTGCTGCGGTGGCACAGGTGCGCGAAAGGCTTTACAAAGAGGGATACCTGAAAAACAACAATGGCAAAAACGTTTTTGACAGCGACTTGGTTGAAGCTGTAAATGCATATGATAAAAGGCATAACAGGGAAGTTGACAGCCTCATAACACCGGGGCTTGTAAAAGAGCTTAATGTGCCGGTATCTGAAAGAATAAAAACCATATCTGTAAATATGGAACGATGCAGGTGGATAACCCCAAAACTGAATACTGCCAAAGAGTATATTGCTGTAAACATACCCTCATACAGGCTGCATTATTATCAGGATGGTGAGCCGGCTTTGGTGAGTAAAGTAGTTGTAGGTAAAGAGCTGAATAAAACGGTTGTTTTTAGCGGGCAGATGAGCTACATTGCCTTTAGCCCGTACTGGAATGTGCCTAACAGTATACTTGAAAATGAAATAAAACCCGGCATAGAACGCGACCCTAATTACCTTGCCAAGCACAATATGGAATGGGTAGATGACCGCGTAAGGCAAAAACCGGGCGGCAACAACTCTTTGGGGCTGGTTAAGTTTATGTTCCCGAACTCTAATAATATTTACCTGCATGACACTCCTGCCAAAAGCCTTTTCAATAAAGAAGAAAGAGCTTTTAGCCATGGTTGTGTTCGTGTAGAGAAAGCAAAAGAACTTGCTGTACTGATAACAAAAAAGCATGGTGACTGGACAGAAAGCAAGGTTGATAAAGCCATGCATGCCGAAAAAGAAAACACCTTCAGCATTAAAAATAAGATTCCTGTTTATATTGCCTACTTTACTGCATGGGCAGATGAAGATGGAAATGTTGCATTTTATGATGATGTCTATAAACGAGATAACAGGCTTGCGCAACTGCTGTACAGGTCATAAATAGAAAGTCCGCTTTAAAAGCGGACTCTTTTTTTAATCATCAAGTACGTTCACGGCTTTATAAAACCTGCGGGTGTACATTTCAGACGCTAATTCACTGATCGTTACAGCATATTCGCTCCCTGAAGATGCATGAATGAACTTCGAATTCATACCGTTAGCTTCACAAATAATACCTACATGGCCTATAGAGTCGGAATCACGGTAGCCATAAAAAACCAATATGTCCCCTACCCTGAAATCTTCAGGCTTAACCTGTTCTCCAAAGTTTTTAAACCCGGAAGAGCTTCTCGGCAATTCTATACCAAAATGTTTATAAACATAATAGACAAAGCCGGAGCAATCAAAACCCTGTTGAGGGGTACTGCCTGCATAACAATATTTTGTGCCCAAATGTTCTTTAGCAAATGAAATTATGGATTGCCTAAGTTCCTCCTCGTGATTAACATCCTGAACTTCAACAGGAGGTATGTATTCTTTTACGGGTTCATTATTATTGCATGCAAAAGCAGAGAAAACCAAAGCAGAAAAAAAATATCTCATGTTACATCTGTTTCATTTAAAGTTACAAAACATGTAGTTTTACAGATAATAATGTTTTGCCAAATATTATTACTTTTACTTGATAAAGCCAGTTAGCTTATGCCGGAAAATATAAAATTGCGTACTGTTAATGTAACCCGCTATGTGACACCCCTACGGGAAGGCGGCTCTTTGCCTGCTATTGCAGAGGCAGATGATAATTTTAACTACGTACTGAAGTTTAAGGGTGCAGGGCACGGGCCCAAAGCACTTATTGCTGAACTGATTGGCGGTGAGATAGCACGTGTTCTTGGTTTAAAAGTGCCGGAGCTTGTGTTTGCCGAGCTCGACGAAGCATTTGGGCGTACAGAGGCTGATGAGGAAATACAGGATTTGTTACAGGGCAGCAGGGGGCTTAACCTTGCACTGCACTATCTTTCAGGAGCCATAAATTTTGACCCTGTAGTAACAAGCGTACCTGCTGATATGGCATCTAAAATTGTATGGCTGGATGCATATATAACCAATGTTGACCGTACCTTCAGGAATACCAACATGCTTATATGGCACAAAGAGCTATGGCTGATAGACCACGGGGCAAGCTTATACTTCCATCATTCATTTTCTGACCCTGAAGGCCATGCCAAAAGCAAATTTGCGCTTATAAAAGACCATGTACTGCTTCCACAGGCATCTGAATTAGCACAGGCTGATGCACAATGCAGGCAGTTGCTTACCACAGAAGTTTTACAGGACATTGTAAACCTTATACCTGATGAATGGCTGCAATGGGAAGAAAACGAACTTAACGCAGAAGAAATAAGGAAAGTTTACCTTACTTTTTTAGTGACACGCTTAGAAAATGCCGATATATTTATAAAAGAAGCTGAAGATGCAAGACAAACACTTATATGAGTATGCCGTAATCAGGATTGTACCCCGGGTAGAGCGCGAAGAGTTTGTTAATGCAGGTGTTATACTGTTTTGCAAACGACAAAATTTTGTAAAAGTACTCTATACCGTTGATGAAGCAAAGCTATTAATGCTTAACCCTGAACTGGACATAAACCAGATAAAATTAAACCTTGAGGCATTTAAAAAAGTAGGTAATGGCGCAAAAGACGGCGGCCCAATTGCAAAGCTTGATGCAGCAGAGCGTTTCAGGTGGCTAACGGCTGTAAGGAGCTCGGTTATACAAACATCACGCCCGCACCCCGGGTTTTGCACAGATTTAGAAAGCAAGGCACAAAAACTGTTTGAGGATTTAGTATTATAATATCAGCTCAATTATTCCTGCCAGAATTCATAATCTGCCACTGGTCGTTAATATATTTTACTTTGCGCACCTCTTTCATAATGAGCTCTTTTTCATTTTCATAATAGTCGGGGTCATCAGCGGCAAACGCATCTACCTCCCCTGCCCTTTCTAAAAGGTTTTCGGTTATGGGCTTTAGTTTTTCCTGTACCTGTTGGGGCATATTTGTAAATAAATCCTGTAGTTCCTGCTTAAACATAAAATGGTTTTTAATAAAGGTAAAACCTTTAGAGTATAATTTTCAGAAATAAAATATAAATTAACCTAACCAGCCTTCTCTGTCAAGGCTTCTGTACTGTATCGCTTCGCTAATATGCTGCGGCTCAATGTCTGCCGCATTATCAAGGTCGGCTATAGTACGGCTCACTTTTAAAATCCTGTCATAAGCCCGGGCGGAAAGGTTAAGCCTTTCCATAGCAGTTTTCAGCAATTGTAAAGAGGTGCTGTCAAGTTTGCAGTAGTCCCTTATTTGCCTTGTGCTCATCTGTGCATTGTAATGCACCGTGTCAGATTCTGCAAAACGCTGCGTTTGTATTTCGCGTGCCTTAGTAACACGCTTTCTTATTTCCACACTGCTCTCCGATTTACGGGTATCACTTAGCTTTTCGAAAGGGACAGGGGTTACTTCTATATGTATATCTATCCTGTCGAGCAACGGACCCGATATTTTGCTGAGATAGCGTTGCATTTCGTGGGGAGAAGAGCTAACGGGTGCATCAGGGTCATTAAAATAGCCGCCGGGGCTGGGGTTCATACTTGCCACAAGCATAAAAGAAGATGGATAAGTAATGGTGAATTTAGCACGGCTTATAGTTACCTCCCTGTCTTCCAAAGGTTGTCGCATTACCTCAAGCACTTCGCGTTTAAACTCCGGCAGCTCATCAAGAAAAAGAACGCCGTTATGCGCCAGCGAAATTTCACCCGGCTGTGGGAAACTCCCCCCTCCAACAAGGCTTACAGAACTTGCAGTATGATGCGGGTTGCGGAAAGGGCGTTGGTTTAGCAAGCCAACATTTTTTATTTTGCCTGCCACGCTGTGTATTTTTGTTGTTTCCAGCGCTTCTTTAAGCGTCATGGGTGGCAGTATGCTGGGCAGCCTTTTGGCTATCATGGTTTTACCGGCGCCGGGAGGCCCAATCAATATGATATTATGCCCGCCTGCGGCGGCAATTTCCATACAGCGTTTAATACTTTCCTGTCCCTTCACATCACTAAAATCAAACTCAGGGAAATCAAGGGTTTTATAAAATTCTTCGCGTGTATTTATTACTGTAGGCGATAGCGAACCTTTGCCTTCAAAAAAGTCGATTACCTCTGTCACATTCTCTATACCATACACATCAAGCCCTGCTACTATGGCGGCCTCATTTACATTTTGCTTTGGCAGGAAAAAACCTTTAAAGCCTTCTTCCTTTGCCTTAATGGCTATGGGCAGTACGCCTTTAATGGGTTGCAGGCTTCCGTCGAGCGATAGCTCTCCCATAATAATATACTTGCCAACTTCATCTGCATTAATCTGCCCGCTTGCTGCCAGTATGCCAATGGCAAGCGTAAGGTCATAGGACGAGCCTTCCTTTCGCAAATCGGCAGGCGCCATGTTAATGGTTATTTTCTTTCCGGGTAGCTGGTAGCCGTTATTTTTTAGTGCGGCTGCAATGCGGTAGCTGCTTTCTTTAACTGCGTTATCCGGAAGCCCTACAAGATGGTAGCCAACACCTTTATCTATATTTACCTCTACTGTAATTGTAGTGGCTTCTACACCAAATACGGCACTCCCGAAAACTTTTATAAGCATATAGTAATTTTTAACAGCCGAAAATAAAGCAAATATTTATCAAATCATAAATTACCCTTAAAAATAGTAAGAGACCGCTTATACGTTACAAATTAAGTTTTAACTTTAGTACATATAACACAAATTATAATTATGGGAATTTTTAATGCAATTTTAGGCCAGGCTTCAGAGGTTTCTATAGAAAAGATACAAAAAGAATTTGAATCTGTTTTAGTTCCGGGAGAATCTATACAAAAGGCTTACCGCATTATAAGAGATATGTTTGTATTTACTAACAAAAGGCTAATTCTAATAGATAAGCAGGGCATTACTGGCTCTAAGGCCGATTATATGACCATACCCTACGGCAGCATTACCAAATTCTCTAAAGAAAGTGCCGGGCTGATGGATTTGGATGCAGAGCTGAAAATATGGATACGCGGAGAAGACAGACCTATAAAAAAACAATTCGGAAAAGATAATAATATAAACGAAGTATATCAGATTCTTAGCCAGTACGTATTAGGCTAATTCACTAACACCAAAAACACTTAGCCAAAACACCTGTTTTGGTTATTTTATATTATACGATGCCTGAATATTTTAAACTGGAACAATACGACCTTATTTTACTGGCTGCAGGCATTATAGCCCTGCTGGCTGCCATTGTGCCCGTTATAATGCAAAAAAGGGTAATTTCTGCACCAATAGTATATATGCTGTTTGGTATAGCATCTTATTTTATATTGTTGCATTATTTCTTTCAGCCCATGCAGCACATGGAACTGATTAAGCGCATAACAGAGTTTGTAGTTATTATAGCACTTACCAATGCCGGATTAAAGATTAAAGAGCCTTTTAAGTGGGAAACCTGGAAAAGCTCTTTCCGCCTGCTGGCAATTACCATGCCCATAACCATAGTGGCTGCGGCATATTTGGGCTGGTGGATAGCTGGGCTTGCCCCCGCAACAGCATTACTTTTTGGCGCACTCATAGCACCTACAGACCCCGTTTTGGCAGGAGAACTGCAAACATCGCAGCCCAGCGAGGCAGACACAAGCAAAATACGACTGGGCCTTACCTCTGAAGCTGGGCTTAATGACGGGCTTGCATTCCCCTTTACCTATTTTGCTATAATGGCTGCACAATATGGCACACAATACGAAAACTGGATTGCCGACTGGCTGCTGCATCATGTGCTTATAAAAATTGGTATTGCGCTTGTTATAGGATTGCTATCAGGATGGGGGCTGTTTAAAATTGTGTTTAATATTGCCCATCATGATATGCTCAGCAAAATTAGTCGTGGTATATTATCATTATCATTAACTTTATTACCTTATGCACTTACAGAAATTGCAGGGGGTTACGGATTTATAGCGGTATTTGTAGCCGCATGCATGTTTAGCCGCTTCGAAAAATTTGACAAGCACATGGACAGCCTCCACGATTTTAATGAAGAACTGGAAAGTATGGTTGTGGCATTAATATTTTTAGCAACAGGTATCTTTATAGCTTCTCATTACTACATATTGCTTAACCCGAGTATCATAATTGTTGCGCTTATAATGATACTTATTGTGCGCCCTGTTGCAGGCTATGCATCACTCGCAGGTAGGCGGCTAAACCGCTTCCAGAAGTTTGTATTGTCTTTTTATGGCATCAGGGGAATAGGTTCTGTATATTACCTGGCTTACGCATTAACATCAGCAACATTTGAAAATGCCGAAAAATTATTTGATATAACCATAGCCACAATATTTTTCTCGGTACTCATCCATGGGCTTACTGCACACATGGTTCAAAAAAGAATTGAAAAATATGAATAACAAAATAACACTTCCTAAGCTTGTTGTTATTGGCGGCGATGCAGCAGGTATGTCGGCAGCCTCTAAAGTCAGGCGCGAGCAGCCCGAAAGGGAAATCCTTGTTTTTGAAAAATCAAGGTACACCTCCTACTCTGCCTGTGGGATACCCTACTTTATATCTGAAACTGTTCCTGAAGTTGAAGAACTAATTGTGCGCAGCCCGGAAGAGTTTCGTAATAAATATAATATCAACGTTAAAACACTTCATGAAGTTACAGAAGTAGATACCAAAAACAAAAGGGTTAAAGTACTGGACATAGGTAACCAAACGGAGTTTTGGGAAGATTACGGCCAGCTACTTATAGCAACCGGCGCTAAGGCTTACTGCCCCGATGTTGAAGGCTACGGTGCAGAAGGAATATTTGGTGTATCTACCCTGAAAAGCGGTATTAAAGTTGAGAACTTTATAGAATATCAAAAGCCGGAAACCGCTGTAATTGTGGGTGGTGGTTATATTGGGCTGGAAATGGCGGAGGCCCTTTTAATACGTGGCTTAAAAGTTACCATTATTAACAGGGGCAGCCATGTTATGAATACGCTTGATGCTGATATGGGGAATAAAATATCAGAAGCCATTCGCAGCCTCGATATTACCTTATACTGCAATGAAGGACTCAAAAGCTTTAAAACTGAAGATGGCAAAGTTACAGGTGTAATATCAGATAAAAGGGAAATTAAAGCCGATATGGTTATTTTGGGCATGGGTTCTTCTCCCAATACCGATTTCCTAAAAGGGTCGGGTATAGCACTTGGAGTAAAAAATGCTATAAAGGTAAATGGAAGGATGCAGACCAACATTGAAGATGTTTATGCCGCGGGCGACTGCACAGAAACGCTTGACCTTGTCAGTAAAAAGCATACGCATATTGCTTTGGGTACAATAGCCAATAAAACGGGGCTTGTTGCCGGGAGCAATTTAGCAGGAGAAAACATTACTTTTCCGGGAGCAGTAGGTACAGCCGTATGCAAGCTGTGCAAATATGAAGTAGCACGCACAGGGCTTAGGGAAAGAGACCTCGAAAAACTGGAGATAGAATATGTTGCTGCGTCTATAAACAGTAAAACAAGAGCCCATTACTACCCCGGCGCTAAAGACATAACCGTTAAACTATTAGCTGAAAAGAACAGTGGACGCTTATTGGGAGGACAAATAATAGGCGAAGAAGGCGCTGCTAAACGCATAGATGTAATTGCAACAGCCTTAACGTATAACCTCACTTTGCAGAATATTATCGATTTAGACCTCAGCTACGCCCCGCCCTTCTCCCCTGTATGGGACCCGGTGCAGACTGCCGCGCGGCATTTAATAAAGCAGATATAAACTAAAAGCTCCCGTGCAGGGAGCTTTATTGTTATTTAAAATTGCTGATACCCGAGGTAAGCCATTCCTCATATTCTGCAATATCAGGGGTATAGCCAACAGGGTCATTTAAATTTTCTTCCGTTTCGGGGTGCATCAGCACATAATATGGCTGTGCGTTTACATTATACCTGCTTATTTGCAAATCACTCCATTTATGTGCATACGTTTTGATCTTTTTACCGGTGGTTTTGGAAACATATTGTTGGTTTTCCGGAAGCTTTTCAGTTCCGTCTACATATAGTGAAACCAGCACTACATCATTTTTTAATATCGAAAGTATTTTCGAATCACTCCAAACATGCTGCTCCATCTTACGGCAGTTTACGCAGGCATATCCGGTAAAATCTAGTAAAACCGGTTTACCTACCTCTTTCGCATATTCTAAACCTCTGTCATAATCCTCAAAAGAAATAATGCCGTTTTCAACATACTTTGCGCCTTCCGGAAGTTCTTTATCGCCGATGTTGTTCGCCGACCCCCCGAAACCAAATGGTGATTCGCTGTAGGTGGATGGTGGCGGGAATCCGCTTATCAGTTTAAGGGGCGCACCCCAAAGGCCAGGAATAAGGTAAACCGTAAATGCAAGGGTAAGGATGCCCAGGCTTAACCTTCCAACCGAAATTGAACTAATCGGGCTATCGTGTGGCAGGGTAATTTTTCCGAACAGATATAATGCCATAGTACCAAATACGGCTATCCAGATGGCAAGAAATGTTTCACGTTCCAATATGTGCGCCTGTAAAACAAGGTCGGCATTAGATAAAAATTTAAAAGCAAAGGCAAGCTCGAGAAAGCCTAAAAATACCTTAACGGTATTAAGCCACCCACCCGATTTAGGCAGCGAGTTAAGCCAGCCAGGGAACATGGCAAACAGCATAAACGGTAATGCAAGTGCCGAAGAAAATCCTAACATACCTATCACTGGTGCAAGGCCGCCCTCAATAGATGCTTTTACCAAAACGTTTCCAACAATTACACCAGTACATGAAAAGGATACAACGGCAAGAGCCAATGCCATAAAAAATATGCCTATAAAACCGCCACGGTCTGCCTGCTTGTCTATTTTGTTTGCCCATGAATTAGGCAGCATAATTTCAAATGCCCCTAAAAATGAAAAGGCAAACACCAGTAGCAAAATAAAAAATATAAGGTTAAACGAAACGCTTGTAGAGAGTTCATTAAGTGCATCAGCACCAAATATTGTACTTACCGCAAGACCCAGTACTACATAGATAACGATTATAGAAATTCCGTAAAAAAAAGCGTTCTTTACACCTGCAGCTTTTGTCTTACTTTGTTTCGTAAAATAGCTTACGGTCATGGGTATCATAGGAAATACACAAGGGGTAAGTAAAGCCGTAAATCCTCCTGCAAAGCATAACAAGAAAAAGCCTAATAAGCTTAAGTCATCTTCCTTTTCAGGTGTAGGCGTTTCTGTAGCCGGCTTATCGTTTCCCTCATCCTGATTACCTGATGGCGTGACAGCAGCTACGCCAAATTCAACTACTTCTTTAGATGATAATGCTTTTAAATCAAACTCAAAATATTTGTTCTGCATGATGCACTGCTCCTTACAAACCTGGTAAAAAAGCTCTGCTTGAACGAGATTATTTTTAGGGTTGGTGACTTTAATGGTTTGTTTTAGCTGAACCGTTTTATCAAAATACGTTTCATCTACACCAAAAACATCATTAAACTGGGTGTGGGTTTCACTCTCTTCGGCTTTTTCGGGTGCCTCAAAATTACCTTCAGCGTTATTAAAAAGTATTTCTGTTGGTAGTGGCCCGCCCTCCGGTGTAAATTGCGAATACATGTGCCATTCGTCTTCAATTACACCATCAAAAATCAGTACATATTCGGTATCCGATTTCTTTTCGATCTTTGATTTCCATTTAACAGGATCAAGCACCTGTGAGTGCATTGAAATAAAAGCAAAGATTGAAAAAAATAAAAATGCTGTTTTTTTCATTTTGGTAATAGCTGTATATTTAAAATTTGCGTTGTTTGTTCGGTTACTTTAAAACGTTCATCAGCCCGCTGCCCTATAATCCACACAACATCATTGCCTGAGCATAATAACCAGGTATTTTCTTTATCAGACAGCGACATCTTTTCGTCCTTAAAAAATTTCGATACTTTCTTTTTTCTGCCATTCATACCGAAAGGGTAAAAATAATCACCTTCCTGCCACTTTCTTACAAATAACGGGAATTTTATTAATTGTTTGTTAACATATATACTGTTCTTAAGCATATCCTTAGGCATTTCTTCAATTTCCTTAAAACGAAGTTTTACCGGCTCGGTTATTAGCTCCTGCCCTTCGTTTATACTGTAAATAGTAGTATTACTTTCAGAAAATGGCTCCAGTATCATTACATCACGGTCTTTAAGCAACCTATAGCCTTCGCCAAGTATATACTTACCTGCCTGTGCACCAACAATGCCATAAATATCGTGCCACGCTGTAAACCCGAGCGGATTTAACCACTGATAAAGATAAGCTTTATAATTTGGAAGCCTGATTAGCTGCTTTATATCTATATGTTTTTGGTTTTCATGCTCTGTAACTACTTCTTTATAAACTATAACAGCCGCATCCTGAACTAAAGACAAGGCCTGTTGCAAATGCTCTGTAGTAGATGCAAACGACTTCCCGAAATCTTTATTTAATGTTTTAAGTACCGGTACCACATCATGGCGCAGCTTGTTGCGCAGGTATTTATCAGATGCATTACTGCTGTCTTCGCGCCATTGCAACGCCTCTTCCTGTGCATACTGCTCAATATCATTACGGCTGAAAGGCAGTAACGGTCGCACTACCCTGCCGTTTTGTTGCGGGATACCCGTTAAGCCCTCAAGGCCTGTACCTCTTGTAAAATTGATCAGGAAAGTTTCTATTTGGTCATCAAGATGGTGAGCGGTAAGCAGGTAGTCATAGCTGTGCTTTTCAAGCAATTCATTAAACCAGCTATAGCGAAGCTGCCTTGCTGCCATTTGAACAGATACTTTATTATCTAAAGCAAAAGCACCTGTATCAAAGCGTGTTATATGTACAGGTATATTATTTTTTTTGGCGAAAGTATTTACAAAATTTTCATCTCCATCGCTCTCGCTACCCCTAAGACTGAAGTTGCAATGCGCCAACGCTATATCATAGCGAAGCGCTTTAAAAAGCGTTGCCATAACCATGCTGTCAACCCCTCCGCTAACGGCAAGCAGCAGTCTCTTCCCTTCTAAAAAAGTAAGGTTTTGCGAGAGATGGGTTCGGAGTTTGGTAAGCATATCTGTCTTGCTTTGAAAAGCAAAATTAATGCTTTTTATTATAAGCCTTAAGGATATAATCGGCTATGATTTTATCTGACGGCGACTGTTGGTTATAATTGCCCCCTGTTATAACGATTACAATATCCTGCCTGGGAAAAACGAATATTCGCTGGCCGCCGTTTCCCTGGGCAGCAAATCCGTTATAACGCACACCTTCACTTTCAATGTACTTAATCCACCAAAGGTAGCCGTACCCCACATTCTGGATTGTGCTGTGGAGAGATACAGAATTCTCAACCCATTCCGTTGAGAGTATCTGTTTACCGTCCCACATACCCCGGTTAAGATAAAGCTGGCCAAACTTTGCCATATCGCGCGGCCGAAGATACACCTGGCAAAAATCTTCAGCATTAGACTTATTTGGCTTAAAATCCCATTTAAAGTCTTTTACACCCAGCGGGCCAAATAAGTATCTTTCCGCAAACTTTGATAATGGCATAGCTGAGGATTTTTCAATTATACGTCCGAGTATGATAGGGTTACCTGAACAATACATACCCTTCCCCCCAGGCACATCACTCATAGGAAGTTGAAGCGTATATTTTACCCAATCATCACTTTGCCCCATTGCCGTTTCATTTCCGGCAGCGCTGTCATTACTTATATCACAATCGAGTCCGCTTTGATTGGTAAGGAGATTTTCTATGGTAATATTATCCTTAAGCCCGGTTTTAATTTCAGCGCCATATTCCGGGAAATAAGAAGTAACAGATTGTTGTAAATCTTTTACATCTCCGTTTTGGAGGGCAATCCCCGTTAGTGCGGAAACCACGCTTTTAGATGCCGAACGCATTTGATGAAGGCTGTCTTTATTATACTCGTAAAAATATTCTTCAAACACAAGCTTTCCGTGTTGCATAATCAGGAGACTGTGTACGTTAGGGTATTCGTCATTTGCCACCTCATTCACTAACCTCTCAAGTACACATTTATCAAGTGGTTTTTGGACTTCAGATACCGTAATACCATCGTGTTCTGCTACCGGCTTACTATAGCGGTAAGGATATATTTGACGGTTCTTTGGCCTGGGATACCACATGCTTTCGGGTAAATTTACTTTACTATTTAACAGATTAAAGGTTTCGTTGCCAACTGTATAAGCAATCACACGATTATTAATATCCCTTTTGAAAGTAACTTTTTCGTTTGAAGAGTTTGTAAATACATCTTTACCCAACGGCTTTAGCGGGTATCTGCTTTGATTGATAATTGCGTACAGTATAATATCTCTGGGAGAGGCGGCAATTTTTAATGTTGAATTGTTTGTGTATTCATAAACCCCTTGGTACTCTGTAAGGCTATCATAAGAAACTTTATAGTCTGATTGTGCAGAACCCTGCAACTGAACAAACAAAAAACTGATTAACAGAAAATATTTTTTCATTGTAATATTCATTTACTTTCGAGTACAGAGCGCATAGCTTTGGCTTTTAGCAGGCATTCGTCATATTCGCTTTCGGGTGTGGCTTTAGCAGTTATAGCACTGCCTACAGAAAAGGATACATACCTTTCTGCTGCATTATACAAAATACTGCGGATTACCACATTAAAATCAAAATCTCCGTTAGGAGTAAAATAGCCCAAAGCACCACTATATAATCCACGTTTGGTTTCTTCGAGCTTCTCAATAATCTGCATGGCAGAAATTTTAGGCGCTCCGGTCATGCTGCCCATCGGGAAAGTAGTTTTAAGGGCATCTGCCGCAGTAAAACCCTCTTTTAGTTGCGAGGCTACGGTAGAAATAAGATGATGTACCTGCTTAAATGTATAGGCGCCGCAAAGTTCCTCTACAGTTACCGAGCCTTTAGTGGCAGTACGTGACAAATCATTACGGACTAAATCAACTATCATAATATTTTCGCTGCGTTCCTTTTCATTAGCAAGCAATTCCTGTTTTATTTGCTCGTCCTCAGCGGAATTAGTGCTACGGCGTGCAGTTCCTTTTATAGGCTGCGAAATAATTTTACTCCCTTCCTTGCGTAAATAGCGCTCTGGTGAAGCACACAAAAGGTATTGTTTATTATTTTTAAAATAAGCTGCAAAGGGTGGATTGGAAATGGCGTTTAGTTTTTGATAAGTTTGTAGCGGATCAATTACTGCATTTTCGGCATAAAATTCCATGCAGAAATTCGCCTCATAAATATCGCCCCGCTGAATATGTGCCAGCATCTGTGTTACTTTATCTAAATAGCTTTCGTGTGAAATACGTTGTTGTATGGTTAACAGGTTGCGGGTTAAGGGTTGCGGGTTAAGGGTTTCAAATTCGTTACAGGCAAATATTTTCCAAAGCAAATTGTCGTCGCACTCACCCTCGGGTTTTAATCCCCCTTCGGGGGTTAGGGGGCTTTCTTCCTCACAAATGTTGAGAAATTGTAATTCTATAGTATCTCCCTTTATCAGGAATACTTTCTTTGGCTGGAAGAAAAACAAATCGGGAAAATTAAGCCCGTCATAATTATCAGAGCTTAATTGTTCAGTATCGTTTTTAAGGTCGTAAGACAGGTAACCGAAAAGCCAGTCTTTTGTTACCTGCTGATATTCATTAAGTTTGGCAAAGGCATTTATATGATCAGTTTCAATTGATGTAAAAGCGCCAACAGCAAGTACAGCATCAAAAGAAGTATATTTCCTGTGGTAATCATTACCCTCCAAAAAAACTACTTCCCGGAACTGCTGTGCCCATTGCAATAGCTGTATTTTAAATTGTGAAGGGTTTTGTATCGTATAGGTAGTACGGGTTCTCAATCTACTATGTTGAATTTTTAAATAGAACTTTAATTGTGGTTTTCATTCCAGTCAAGTTTTGTTATTTGATTTCCTTGTATTACAATTACTGAGATTTCTCTATCTAATGCAGTGCCGTAATGATCTAAATTCATTAAAGTATATTTTCCATAATCAGTAGTCACCGATTGATGCGTATATAAATCATTTTTAAAAAACGGATGCACAATTTCTATTTCAGTTCCATTAATTTCTACTAAAAACGTTGAATCAAATATATGTGCTACATACAAGTGCTTATTAGAATACATAAAAGATGAGAACAATTGCATACCATACATGTCTATAAGTTTTTCATATGTTTCTGACTTATCACTATAACCCAAAGCTTCTCCATTCTTGGTTTTATTTATCTCTTTCTTCTTTGCCTTAGTCAAATTACGGGGATTTTTGATAGATTTTAATTCCGATGAGCCACTAAAATGTCCTAAATGAGATAAAACTAAATACTTTCCACCTTCCTTAATTACAGAATTAGCACA
>NZ_JAMWYY010000039.1 GCF_024305175.1 Flavobacterium sp. | reverse complement strand
GACAGATTATTATATATGCTAAAAGCTGCATGTTTTTTTTGCAAATATACTTTTTATTATTAATTAAACTTTTGTTATGATTTTTCTTTACTCAAATAAGGCAGCAATACTTAAATTTACAGAAAAATACTATTTAATGGATATAAATATTGTATTGCTGGCAATTATAGCTGCAAATGTGCTGGTTAGCCTGAAAGGATTTAATGATATTTTATTTTTCAGGAAATATGAGTTTCACGTAGGGAGCATAAGGGCAGGGGAGCAGTACCGTATGTTTACGAGCGCTTTTCTGCATGCCGACGTAATGCACCTGGCTTTTAATATGCTTACGCTTTACTTTTTTGCGCCCGCGGTTATTTACTATATGGGCGTGCTTTCGTTTGTACTGGTTTATTTCGGCAGCCTTGTTTCGGGTAGTTTGCTGTCATTATACTTTCATCGTAATGATTATGCCTACAGGGCTATTGGCGCATCGGGTGCTGTAGTAGGAGTATTATACTCGGCTATCATGTTTAATCCTGATGCCAACCTGTATTTGTTTTTTGCCTTACCGATACCTGCTTATTTATTTGGTATTGGTTATCTGTTGTATTCAATATATGGTATGCGCGCTAAAAATGATAACATAGGGCATACAGCCCATTTTGGCGGTGCCATAGCGGGTTATCTTATAACTCTTGCTTATGCGCCTGCATTGTTACAGACACAAACCCTGATGGTTATACTGCTTGCCATACCTATTATCCTCTTGTTTATTCTTGAAAAAAGCGGAAAGCTTTAAAAATGGCATACGTTTTGAAATTCTTACAGAAAAACCCATAAATAAAAACAAACTATGAAAAAGTTTATTGCAGTAGTATTACTGATGACAGGCGCATATACAGGCGCTCAGACTGTAACCGCAAATGCCCCGAGACAGATAAGCGTAACGGGAGAAGGCAAAATAATGGTTAGGCCAGATGAGGCTATTATTACCATAGGCGTGGTTAATAACGGTGCAGATGCAGCAGAAGTTAAAAAGGCTAATGATGCAACTGTTGATAAAGTTATCAAATACCTGAAGAATTTTAAACTGGCCGAAAAAGATTACCAGACACAGCGCGTTTATCTGAACAGGAACTATGATTATGAAAAAAAACGCCATTATTTTACCGCTTCTCAAACCATAACTATTAATCTGCGCGACCTTAGCAGGTATGATAATATGATTATAGGATTAACAGATGCCGGTGTTAATAACATTCAGGGGATAGAGTTTAAAACCTCTAAGCAGGAGCAGTATGAAAGTGAAGCGCGTGTAAAAGCAGTTGCTGACGCCAACAAAAAAGCGGAAGATTATGCAAAAGCGCTTAACCTTTTTGTTGGTTATGCCCTTGTAGTTAATGATAATACCCAAACCAACTACCCAAGGCCTATGTATGCTATGGAAATGAAAGCTATGGCTGATAGCGGATCTCAGGAAACACTTGCATTAGGTGAGATAGAAATAACGGCTAATGTTGATATTACTTATGAGTTGTCTATTACAAACTACAAGAGATAATTCTATAAATTGCATTTAATAAAAAAGCCGGGCTTAGAGCCCGGCTTTCGTTTTTCGTGGGGAGAGCAGGATTCGAACCTGCGAAGACATAGTCAGCAGATTTACAGTCTGCCCTCGTTGGCCGCTTGAGTATCTCCCCTCAAGCATCAGCCTATTTGCTGATTGCGGTTGCAAATATAATGCTGTTTTTTTAGTAAACAAATATAAATTCCGCTATTTTACTGCTTATACAAATAATAAACACTAACTGTTTGAAGATTAGGAATAAAAAAATCTCCTCTAAACAGGAGATTTTTTTATTACACCATTTCGGCATTATGATTTGGCAAGAAGCTCTTTTACTTTAGCTTTTAGCTGATCGCCCCTTAGGTCTTTTGCAACAATATTTCCTTCTGCATCCAGTACAAAGGTAGCAGGGATAGACTGTACACCATATTGTTTTGCAATAGGGTCTTCCCAGAATTTAAGGTTAGAAACATGGTTCCATGTAAGTTTATCATCAGCAATGGCTTTCTTCCAGGCATCAGCTTCTTTGTCAAGAGATACGCCAATTATATTAAGCCCCTGGTCATGAAGCTCGTTATACATAGCCACAACATTAGGGTTTTCTATACGGCATGGCTTGCACCATGAAGCCCAGAAATCTATTATGGTTACTTTACCCATAGCATCTTTAAGCGACATTGTTTTCCCGTCAGGCGTTGCAGCAGAAAAATCAGGAGCTTTTTTACCCACACCAACATTTGCCATAGCTTTTTCCTGTTCTTCCATTTGCTTAAAGGTATCGCCAAGCTCTTTACCGTCTTTTGTGTTCTTTACAGACTCATCAAGGCTGTTGTAAAGTTCTTTTATTTCTGCCTGGTCAGCTTCTGCACTGCCCATAAGCTGCCTTATTATAAAGATGTTGATGTAAGCTTTCGGGTTGTCCTTAACAAACTGCTTGTTTGTTTTTTCCACATCAGCCATAAGGTTTTTATACTCCTTATTAAGCCTGTTTATAGCAACGGTATCGTTACTCTTGCGGGCTTCCATCATTACAGGAGTATTATCCTGCTGAAACTTCATCACCTTAGCTGTATTAGCTTTTGTTTTTGCGTAATACTCGTTTAGCTTATCATTGTTAAAGGTACCTGATTGAACCGACCTGTATATGGAGTCTTTGTTAACTTCAATTTTTATGCTTCCGTTTTCTAATATAAAATTAGCCTTTTCCATTGGTTTTGTTTCAAACGAAAGGAAATGCAGCGAAGGCTCTTCGGTAGTGCCTTTAAAAGTGAATTTACCGTTTTCAACAACAACAGTATCTACAGGCTCAAAACCCATAGCGCCCTGTTTTTCCAATACTACTTTTTTGCCGTCTAAGTCGCTGCCCTCAATAGTACCTGTAATTTCATACTCATTGTCTGCCAGCTTATTACATGATATTACTGCTGCTGACAGTGCAAGGAACAAAAAGAATTTTTTCATATTTTTTATCTGATTAATTTGCTGCAAAAGTATTTAATTTTTGGTACGTTGCAGCTTCGCACTAAAATTTGTTTTTAGGCAGGCTGCCCTGCGGCAGTGCTTATCTTAACGTTAGTGAGTTTTATGCCACCAAAGCCTTTTTCTACATTTATCATGTTATGGTAACCACGAGCCTTTAAAATAGATGCCATAATTACTGAACGGTATCCGCCTGCGCAATGCAGGTAAAAATCGCCCTGTGCAGGCACCTCTGCAAGTTGCTCGTTAACAAAATCAAGAGGTATGTTTACAGCCCCCTCAACATAACCGTTGCTGTATTCGCCCGGTTTGCGGCTGTCGATGACAGGTAAGTTGTTTTCTGCCAGCCCTTCTGCAAAAGTTTCAGGAGATACAGAGCGTATGGTATCTGTCTCAAATCCTGCATTTATCCATGCTTCCATTCCGCCGTTAAGGTAACCCAATACATTATCAAACCCAACCCGGCTAAGCCTTGTTATGGCTTCGGTTTCCTTTCCTTCGGGTACAACAAGCACCAGCGGTTGGTTTACATCGCGTATAAGTGCTCCCACCCACGGGGCAAAGTTACCATTTAAGCCAATAAATATTGACCCGGGTATGTGCCCTGCAACAAAATCATCCTGTGGCCTCACATCCAGCACTATTGCGCCGCTATTTTGCGCTACTTCTTTCAGCAGGGCAGGGGTAAGCGGTTTTAGCGCTTTATCCATTACAGCATCAAGGCTTTCGTAGCCTTTGATGTTAAGCATAACATTTTGCGGAAAATAAGCAGGCGGTGCGCCCAAACCATCAAGCAGTTCTTTTATAAACTCTTCTTTGGTCATATCTGCCCTGAGGGCATAATTAGTTTTCTTCTGGTTACCTAGCGTATCGGTAGTCTCTTTGCTCATATTCTTACCGCATGCACTTCCTGCACCGTGGCTTGGGTACACAATAATATCATCCGGTAACGGCATAATTTTGTTGCGCAGGGAATCATAAAGATGAGAAGCAAGCACTTCCTGCGTAAGCTCCTCTGTAAGCGATTGTGCGAGGTCGGGCCTGCCGACATCTCCTATAAAAAGGGTATCTCCGGTAATGATGCCATGCAATTTACCGTTTTCGTCATTTAACAGGTAGCAGGTACTTTCCAGCGTGTGCCCCGGCGTATGAATTGCCTTTATGGTATAATTCCCCACTTTAAATTCTTCACCGTCTGTTGCTATGTGGGCTTCAAAATCCGGTTTGGCGGTTGGGCCATATACTATTGTTGCTCCTGTCTTTTTTGCAAGGTCTAAATGCCCAGATACAAAGTCGGCATGAAAATGGGTTTCAAAAATGTACTTTATGGCTGCATTATCTTTTGCTGCTTTCTCAATATAAGTCTGCACTTCCCTTAGCGGGTCAAAAATAGCGGCTTCGCCGTTGCTTTCAAGGTAGTAGGCGGCCTGTGCTATGCAGCCCGTGTATATTTGTTCAATTTTCATTTTAAACGGTCAGGTTTATTCACGCAAAGATACCAAATCCAATGTAACGGATGCAGTATAACACAATTGTTTGTAGATACTGTTGATAATTAACCTCTTAGCAAGTACGTTGAATAATATAAAATTGCGGATTATATATTTATGTCGTTTTCTGATTTTGTTAAATTATGGCAATCATAATTTTTGTATTCAAATTTTAAAAATTTAATAATTACAGCATTAAACTTATCATAAACTTGATATATATTTGTATGCTTTTTTTAAAGCCAACACGGTTTATAAATACAACGTTGTAAATTTAATTATGGCAACAGCAGTTAAGCCCCGCGTGGGCATGTATGAAAATGTAAAAAACCAGTTTGAAAAAGCTGCGACGGTTATGGGACTGGACGAAAGCGTTAAAAAGATCCTTTCTATAACCAACAATGAAATAGTAGTGCATTTTCCTGTAAAAATGGATAATGGAACTGTAGAGGTGTTTACAGGCTACCGCGTTCAGCATAATAACGCACTTGGCCCTTATAAAGGCGGATTAAGATATCACCCTACGGTAGATATTGATGCCGCAAGGGCACTTGCTACATGGATGACATGGAAAACATCTCTTGCCGGGCTGCCGTATGGTGGCGGTAAAGGGGGTATACAGATAGACCCTAAATTATACTCACAGTCAGAACTGGAGCGTATAACCAGAAGGTTTACATATGCGTTAGGTGACAATATTGGTCCTGAGCACGATATACCCGCACCGGATGTAAACACAAATGCACAGATGATGGCATGGATTGCCGACACCTACATGAGTACAAAATCTCCTGCAGAGCGCTCTAAAAACCAGCACGTGGTTACAGGTAAACCCGTAGGCTCGGGCGGATTGGAAGGCCGCGACAGGGCAACCGGTTTTGGTGTTGTAGTTACGCTTGAAAGCTGGGCTAAAGTAAAAGGCACTACGCTTGAAGGCAAGAAATATATTGTTCAGGGATTTGGTAATGTGGGCTATTGGGCTGCACACTTTATGCACAAGAATGGTGCAATACTGGTAGGCGTACAGGATGCTACAGGCACCATATATAACGCTGAAGGGATAGACCCTGAAGCATTATTGCGTTACCAAGCCGAAAACGGAACTATAACAGGCTATAAAGGCACTCAGGATTATGATACCGATGCTTTCTTCGGGATTGAGTGTGATATTGTTATACCTGCTGCCCTGGGCAACCAGATTACTGCCGACAATGCAAACAGCATAAAAGCAAAAGTAATTGCCGAAGGCGCTAACGGCCCTGTAGATACTGATGGTGAGGTTATACTTATAGAGAACGGAATTGATATTATACCGGACATTCTTTGTAATTCTGGTGGTGTAATAGGCAGTTACTTTGAGTGGCTTCAAAACCGTAACGGTGAAATATGGAGTATGGATGACGTTATTGTTAAACTTAGGAAAAAGCTTGAAGATGCCTTTAATAAAGTGATAACAACATCTGTACAATACCAGACAGACTGGAGGACGGCTGCCTACATACAGGCGCTTACACGTATAGAAATGGCTTATAAGCAAAGGGGTATTTTCCCTTAATAAAAAATAAACATGCAATTAAAAGTGTCCTTAAAACGGACACTTTTTTTGTTTATCTTTGTGTATAAGCCTTTTACACCATGAAAAAATTACTACTCCTTTCGGTACTCATGGCGGCTACGGCAGCCTCTGCACAATATACCAATGCACTGCATTTTAAAGATACTACTGAAGAAAAGCCGCAACAGTTTTCTTCAGGCAATATGCCTGATGTGCTTTCTGCAGCTGTAAAGCAGGTATTTGAAAAGCACGAAACATCGCCTTTTTCAATAGGATTTAGCATGTATGGCACGCCCTACAGGAATATTTTTTCATTTTACTATGAAGTTACAGGAGACAGAACTAACTACGGTTTCAACACCATATATGTGGGCCACAACGACAGGCTTTATTATAATGGCTACCGCCCAATAATAATCAGTATGCCAGGTGCGGGTATAGACCTTGATTATATTAATTACTTTGGCCCCGGCTGCAGGTAAATAAAAAAACGCGGAACAATCTGTTCCGCGTTTTTTTATTTTTATTATTATGATTTTATCCTCCCATATATTCATCATCTCCGCCGCCCTGCTGGTCACGCTGCTCGCGTTGCCTTTCATTCTTTTTCATATTAAAGCGGTACGTAAATGACAGAGTTACCTGCCTTTCCCTCCATTGCATTTCGCTGTAAGAATCTACCTGTGGCAGGTTGGTGTACATCCTTCTTTTACGCGAGTTAAATATGTCGCTTACGTTTAATGACAGTGTAGCCCTTTCATTAAGTATATCTTTACTTATGGCAGTATTGGCAGAGAAAATACCTAAGCTGCGGCCCTGTGCGTTATCCTGTGGCCCCCTGTAATCGGCATTAAGCTGCCAGTCTATTTTTAAGGGAAGGCTTATTTTAGAATTAACCCTTGTAAACCAGCTGTAAGCGGTATTATCAAAATTCTGGGTTACTACATTACCTTCAAAATCGGTATAAGTATAATCGCCATCAGTTTCATTCCTGAAAAAGTTGAAGTTACTGTTTATCCTCCACCACCTGTAAGGGTTGTAGTTAATGTTGAATTCAAAACCAAAGCGGTATTCTTTAGCAAGGTTAATGGGCGTAGTCAGGATAATAGGTGTCCTTATGTCTGCTCCGCCAATAACTTCTATAACCTCGTTGTTTTCACCTATAACATCTTCACCATCTACAACCTGTGTTACAAAGTCGCCGGACTCCCTTCTTACAAACTGGAAAGAATCATCTGTTATATTAATATAGGCAGAGGTGCTAAAGGTAAGCTTGCCCCATTTTTTAAGATAGCCTAAATCAAAAGCATTTGTCATAGACGGATCTAAATCAGGGTTACCGGTAAATATATTGATATTACTTGCAAGGCTCGAGAATGGATTAATAAAGCGCCCTCTCGGCCTGTTGATACGGCGGCTATAGCTGATGCTTACATTGCTGCTTTCTGAAAACTCGTACGTTAGGAATGCGCTCGGGAAAAAATTGTCATACCTTTTGTTGTTATAATCACTTGCATTTACAAGGTTTACATCAATATCACTGTCTTCCCACCTTAACCCCAGCAGGTATGAGAAATTACCTATTTTAGAACCGAACTGTGCATAAAATGCATTTACCTTTTCTTTATATTCCAGCAGGTTGGTAAAGTTAGGGTTAGTTACCCAAACATTACCCTGCAGTTCTTCAGCTTTAGAGTCTGTAACCAGTTCGGTAAAGCTGCCGCGGTATCCTGCCTCAAACTGGTTGCCTTCTCCAAACGGGTAAACATAGTCTGCCTGAACCAGTTGCCTGTTTTCATCTTCATCATTAAGCGTACGCTCAAATGTGTTATCAGTTTCAGGAGTTGCGGTATTTAGTACAATATCATCAATACGCGCAGTTTCATAATCGGTATTCTTGGCAAACGATGCATCTATCCGAAGCTCATGCCCGTCATTATTAAATTTTTTAAGTAGGTTGGTAGAGAACTGTACGTTATCATCATTTTCATCCTCAACATTATAACGGAAACGGGTTTTATCAAAATTACCGTTGGCATCAAAATAATCAAAATAGGTGCTGGTAGGGTTATCACCTTCGCTGCTCCTTACATTAACCGAGTTTGTCCATGTAGTACTTTCATCAAGGAAAAGTTCAATCCCGAACCCTCCGTTAAATCCTTCGCTCTGGCGCAGGTTATCCCTTCGCTCATTAACAAAGCTTGTGGTGTTGCCGTCACCGTCAAAATATTCGGCATCTGTAAAGCTGTTGCCCGGGCTTTTCCTGTAATTGTAGCCCAGGTTTGAAAAAAGGTTAAAGTTTTCGCTCCTGAAGTTGAGGTTGGCACTAACACTATGGTTGGCAGGGTCTCCCACAGAGGCGATAACAGAACCGTTAAATCCGTTTGCTTTGCCTTTTTTCAGTATTATGTTTATAATACCACCGCCGCCTTCGGCATCATAGCGTGCAGAGGGGTTGGTTATAACCTCTACTTTATCTACAGAGTCAGCAGGAAGCAGCCTTAGCACTTCCGCAACATTTGTACCTGCAAGGTTTGAAGGGCGACCGTCTATTAGTATGGTAACACTTTCATTACCCCTTAGGCTCACATTACCTTCAACATCTACGGATACCGAGGGCACGTTATCCAGCACATCGCTAACAGTACCACCCCTTACAATCATGTCCTGGCCCACGCTGTAAACCCTTCTGTCAAGCTTAATATCTACAGTGCTGCGCTCGGCAACAATTTCTACTTCATTAAGCAATTTGGCATCAGGCGCCATGGCGGTAACACCTAAATCGGTATTGCTGCTTACCTGCCTGTTTTGTATAGCGGTAGATTTAAAAGATATAAAATCAAATTTAATGTTGTAAGTGCCTGGAGCCACTTCTATGCTGTAACGTCCGTTAACATCGGTAAGCCCGCCATTTACGGTAGCATTATCAGTTGTTTGTATGGTTACGGTGGCAAACTCAAGCGGTTGTTTGGTTTCCTGTTCTATAACTGTTCCGGTAACAGTTACTTTATTTTGTGAAAAAGCTACAAGAGGAGTAATTAAGGCGAATAAAAATAATAACGTTTTAAAATTTCTCATGAATTAATTTGTGTAATGATATCGGCCTGTTTGACCGCTAAAATGATGCAAGGTTTAATTTACAAAACCTAAAACTTTGTTAAAGTATCTCTTTTATTTTTTCGGCAGGCCTTGCAACAACGGCTTTATCGTTATGCACAGCAATAGGGCGTTCTATAAGGGTGGGGTGCATAACCATTGTATCAATTGTTTCATCATCAGTAAGTTGCTTGTCTTTATATAGTTCTTTCCAAACCGTTTCTTTTTGCCTTACCAAATCAATGGGAGCAATGCCCAGTTTCTTAATGATTGCTGTAAGTTCTTGCCTGCTTAAAGGCTCATTTAAATATTTTACGATGGTAAAGCGCTGATTTAAAAGTTCCAGCATCTGCAAGCCTTCGCGCGACTTGCTGCATCTGAGGTTATGGTATATGGTTATCATGTTTCTTTTTTGCAAAGAAAGCCATTATTACCCGAAAATAGAAGTATATTAGTGCTAACAATTACAATATCCCCATGTTTATAGCACAGGCATACACCAAAAATTTCGACATTGTAAAGTATCTGCCCATCCCGGTGATTTTCCTTTTAATTATTGTACTGAATTATGCATTGCTAGCCGTACTCCCGGTAGATGTAGAGCAGATAATGCGTGACCAGATTGCACAAAAAGGAGAAAACCGTGTGTTTGCTGAAACGCTTGCTCCGCTGGCTTTCTTTCTTGTAGTATTACTTATTTGGGTAAAATTTGTGCACAAGCAGAGCATAACAAGCCTTACAACATCGAGATACAGGATAGACTGGGGGCGAATAGGCTTCTCTTTTATGTTATGGGGTGGTATAACTGCCGCACTTACAGCCATAGCTTATTTTGCTTCTCCCGAAGATTTCCAGCTTAATTTTCGGCCACGCGCTTTTGCCGTTCTTGCAGTCATAGCAATTATATTGGTGCCCATGCAAACCAGTTTTGAGGAATACCTGTTTAGGGGATACCTGATGCAGGGCATTGGCGTTGCAACCAAAAGCAGGCTCATCCCGCTTATTGTAACATCGGTTTTTTTCGGGCTTATGCACATAGCTAACCCCGAGGTGGGCAGGCTGGGCTATATTTTACTGCTGTACTATATAGGTACCGGTTTCTTTTTAGGTATCATTACCCTGATGGACGACGGTATGGAACTGGCACTCGGCTTTCATGCCGCCAATAACCTGATATCTGCATTGCTCATAACATCTGACTGGACTGCTTTCCAGACACCATCTGTATTGAAAGATATGTCAGAACCCTCTGCCGGGTATGATATATTGCTGCCGCTTGTAATAATTTATCCGATTCTTTTATTTATCTTTAGTAGAAAATACAACTGGAACGGCTGGAGTGAAAAACTGACGGGGCGTGTTGTATTGCAAAAACAAGACGAAACTAACTAAACAGAACGGAATTATGAACAGGCCTGATTATCATTTTGTGCACAGCAGCTTTAAGCTGAACGGCTTTCATTTAACAGAGGACGACCTTTGCCGTATTGCATACAGCTTTATAAAAGAAGGTGAACCGTTTGAAAGGGCGGTAGGGGATTTTTTACTGGACTGGTTTGATAAGAAAGAGTACATAGTAATGCAAACATCCGGCACAACGGGAGAGCCAAAACCCATACGTGTGGAAAAGCAGGCTATGGTAAATTCGGCGCTTGCTACCGGTGCTTTTTTCGATCTTGATCCGGGTATTAAAGTACTGCACTGCCTGCCAACACAGTATGTTGCAGGAAAAATGATGCTAGTAAGGGCATTCATTCTCGGGTGGGAGCTCGATCTTGCAGAGCCTACATCATATCCGCTGCGCCGTGCCGATGCTGTTTATGACTTTTCGGCAATGGTGCCGTTACAGGCCCAGCACTCGCTGGACAAACTGCACAAAGTGAAGAAACTTATTTTAGGCGGAGCAAAAGTAAGCAGCGCGCTTGCGGCACAGTTGCAGCAAATACCCACTGAAATATATGAAACCTATGGCATGACCGAAACCATTACCCATATTGCCGCCAAGCGGGTAGGTGAAGAGGCTTTTACCGTATTGCCCAATATAAATGTGGCCGAAGATGAAAGGCATTGCCTTGTTATTGATGCCTATACATTGTGTGATGAGCCCGTTGTAACCAATGATGTGGTTAAGATTATAAGCAACAACCAGTTTATTTGGCTGGGCCGCTATGATAATGTTATAAACAGCGGCGGGGTAAAGCTTTTCCCGGAGCAGATTGAAGAAAAACTTTCTGCTTATATCGAGAGGCGCTTTTTTGTAAAGGGCGTACCGGATGAAGAGCTTGGCGAGAAACTCGTTCTTGTGGTAGAGGGCGATGCTTATGATATACCCGCTTCGGTATTTAAAAAGCTTGGCAAGTTTGAAAAGCCAAAAGAAATAGTGTTTGTAGAAAAATTTGCCGAAACCAATTCCGGCAAGGTTATACGCGAAAAAAGCATGGCCGTGGCTTAGTGCTTTTCAACAGTAATAAAGAATTCATTTGTTTTGACCTCGACATCGTCGAGGTCTTCTACTTTATCAATATTTTTTTCATCCCATATTGTAGTAGGCATCAGGCGTATTTCTTTACCCTCTACCATAATATCTACAGGCATTGTAAAACCTTCTACATCAGTTTTCCATCGGCATACAAAAAGCCCTTTAAACATTTTTATCTCTAAAACTGGTATATCTTTGTGGTTTAAGTACTGCCTGAAAACAGGGGTAAGATTAATGCCGCTTTCTTTATTAAAAAAGTTTATAACAGTTTCTGTATCTATTACCTGTTTGCGGTAAGTATTGGCATATTTTAAAAGCATGGCCCACCATTTGGCATCATCATTAACTATGTGCCTTATTGTATTAAGCATTAATGCTCCTTTAAAGTACATATCTCCCGAACCCTCTTTATTAACACCGAATATTCCTATAACGGGTTTATCATTCTGCACATTCCTGCGCTGCCCGTTAATATACTTCATTGCCTTTTCATACCCATAGCGGCACTCAATATATACAGATTCCGTATAGGTGGTAAAACTTTCATGAATCCACATATCGGCAATATCTTTACTGGTAATGCTGTTGCCAAACCATTCGTGCCCGCTTTCGTGTATGGTTATGTAATCAAACAACAGGCCTACACCTGTAAAAGAGAGGTCGCCACCCATGTAGCCCTTCCTGTACTTATTTCCATAGGCTACAGCGCTTTGGTGTTCCATACCCAGGTAAGGTGTTTCTACCAGTTTATAGCCATCTTCATAAAAAGGATATTGCCCAAACTTTTCCTGAAAGCATTCCAGCATCGGTTTTACTTCTTCAAAATGCTTAATTGCCTTCTCTTTATTGTCTTTCAGTACATAATAGTCAAGGTCGAGTCCGTTAAGGTTATCATGAATATGGGCATAGTCGGCAATGTTAACGGTAATGTCATAATTATTAATTGGGTTAACAACTTCCCAGTCCCATCTGATATAGCCGTTGCCTAAGTCTTTACTGCCCTTAAAACGCCCGTTGCTGACATTCATAAGCCCGTTGGGTACTGCCACTTTAATGGTTGCGCCATTATCAGGCTCGTCTGTCTGGTGGTCTTTTACAGGGTACCAAAGGCTGGCACCTGTTCCCTGTACGGCAACGCCAACCCACGGTTTACCATTGTTATCTTTGTTGAAAACAAAGCCGCCATCCCACGGGGCATTGCGTGCTACAACGGGTTTACCGCTGTAATAAAATTTTAATTTCTCTTTGTTCCCTTTTTTTAGCTCTTTCGGGAAACTGATAAAAACAGCATCATTATCCCGCTTGTAGTCCAGTTTTTTATTGTTATAAACAATGCTGTCAACCTCCATATTCTCAAAAAGGTCAAGCTGTATGCGTTTTGTATCGTCTAAAACCTCAAAACTGATTTCATTATACCCGCTGATGTATTTTTTATCAGGATCTATTTTTATATCCAGTGCATAATGCAGCACATTAAATGCTGTACGCTCAGGACGCAGCCCTCCCTGCAGGCTATCGCGCCTTGTAAATGTTTGTGCTAAAGCAGAAGCAGATATTAATAGTAATATGCTTAAAAACAATTTATTCATAATTTATTTGTCTCTCAACAACATATTTAAGTGTCGATTTATACTTTAAGTTAGTTTCGTTCCAGTCTTCTACACCATATTGTTTACGCTCTATCCAATTATTCTGATTATCGTACTTATATGTAAACTTAATTACTTCTACAATTCCATCCGGTTCATAATTAATGCTATATAACGGATTGCCTTGAGAATCATTAAGATATTCCATCTTATAATTTTCTTGGCAACCATCTTCTTCATCACAGGTATAATCAGTAAATCCTTTTAAAAAGCCATTATTGTCATAATTATAGATTGATCTGCTTGCCAAAAATTCCTTTCCTGTGCTATATTCAGTTTCGCCTTCACAAAATTCTACATCATATATTGTGTATTCCTCTTTAGAATGTATTTTTTCATTCTTATCAATTATAAATTGATGGCGTTCTTTAAGTTCATTAAATTCACCATATACCTTTTTTATTAGTAAATCGTTTTCAATGGTAAAAAACATGCGGCTAACTATCTCTCCGGCATTTAAATGTATGTCTTCAAGCCCCTTGTTATCCAAATAATTATATTCATGCCTGAAAGTCGGTGTTATTAATTTTGTAAGCGGATGATGAGAATAATGTTTTATTACTGATACATCACCGTCATTATTATATTCATATTCATTTTTATAGTAATCATCCATTATGTCTTGACCCTCTTCCATAACTAATTTATTATTTTTAAATTTAAGATGTTGAGAAGACTGGGTTAAAAATTCTGCTCCTTTACCTAATTTTTTTACACCAAATAGTCCTTTTTTTACATGGTATGACTGAAAACTCATTGAACTTATATTCCCTTTCAGACCAAATTCTTTTGGGGTAAGTTTTAATTCCGGATCTTTTATTTTCATTGATTTTAAAATCATTACAAGAAAGGAATTTCGTTAACACTTAACATAATGAGTATAAAAATCTTTTTCATAATTACCTTTCATATAAGAATTTAAGAATAACATCCATACGCTCCTGCCACGATTTTTCGTTGTGGGCTGCACCTTTAAAAGTAAGCGTAACCCAGTCGGTTCCTTCTGTATAGCCTTTGTTGCGCATAATGTTATCTACCTTTTCCTGATGGATGCTGTAATACTGGTCTAATGTTTCTGTACCAAGGTCGAAATAAATGCGGTGGTTGCCGGACTTCGGCAGGTTTTGGTTCATGTATTTTCGTATTGCCTCAGAGGGGCTCATATTATCATTGTTGAACAGCACAGGCCAGTGGGTAGATACACAAGCCGCCTGGCCAAATACTTTAGGATATTCACAGAGTGCATAAAGCGATATCAGCCCGCCCATGCTGCTTCCGCAGATGGCTGTATTGGCTTTATCAGAAAGAGTGCGGTAGTTTTTATCGATATAAGGCTTTAGTTCTTTTACAATAAACCTGAGGTATTCATCGGCATAAAAATTAGTATTGTTGCCCCCACGGTCGCTGTTTATTTTTTGCATAGCCTCCTTATCGGCAGCAGTAAGGTATTGTCCTGCTTTTTCGGGGAAATACTCAAAATAACGGAGTGGTGTGCACCATGAGGCAACAATAATTACCGGTGCTATACTACCGCTGTCAATAAGCTTGCGGGCAGCATTATCTGCTTCCCAGGCTATATTGCCCATAGCCGTTTCAGGATTAAACACATTTTGCCCGTCGTGCATGTACAGCACCGGAAATTTTTTATCAGGATTAGTATAATACTCTTTTGGCAGCCATATCTCTACATTACGGCTCATTACATAATCCGACTTAAAATTATCAATTTTGATGAGTTTATCCTGTGCTGCCGCGCTGAAGCATATCATTACCAGTAGTATATTTGTAATAGCTATTTTCATAAAAAAACCTGCTGTTTATGCAGCAGGTAAGGTAATAATTTTTCTTCAGATTTTTTAGAAACCAATCCTGAAGCCTAAATAGGCATCTGCCTGGTTGGTGTCGCCCAGCGCGGCTGAAAGTATAGAGCCGGAACCCATGAAGAATCCGCCAAGCCTGAAACCAATACCGGCTGTAAAGTCAGATACTTCATTGAATGAAAGAGGCGTATAAGCTTCAAAGAATTTAGTAGAATAACGCGGTGTAAAGCTAACAATGTTCTGAACAACTATCTGGTCGTTCTCTCCATCCTCATTTAGCTTTTGCTGTACATAACCGGTAATGAACCATTTTTTGTAAACATTCACATCGGCATAGGCAGTTAGCATGGCAGGCAGTTTTACCTTAAAATCTCGTGCCCCGCCAGTCCTGGCAAGGTAACCGCTTGCAAGCAGTATGTCTTCAATTTCTTCTATACTCTCTGCGTCTTCAAACTGGTTAAGGTCTAAAGATTGACCTTCAGGTACATCAAGCGTGTAATTGGTTGACTCATTATTATCATCTTTAAACGTCATGCTGCCCAGGTTTTTAATGGCAAGCCCGGCGTTTATTTTATAAGTGGTAGAATCTATAGCTTTCCATTGGTAATTAACCCCTATGTCAGTGCTCAGGCCATTAAGCCCGCCTGCAAAGAATTCTGTAAAGTTACCGCTATCGCTGAAATCTCCCGCAAGAGAACCCGAGTAGGCAAAATTAACCTGCGCCTGTGCGTTTGTCAATGCCACATCACCAAAGTTATTGGTAATGGTACCGCTAAACCTGCTTGTGGACATGTTGGCATAAGTGCCGGGAAAAAGCAGGTTAAAAGTCACACCTGCACTAACGCTGTGCCTTTCGTTATTAAAAAGCTCCCTTGCGGCAGAAAGCCCTATTTCACCCCATGCAACACCAGTGGCACGCTGGCTGTCGCCATCCAGTATCTCATATACTTCAGATATGCTTTCTACACCGCCATTTGTTACAGCGTTACCCAGCGTGGTATTAATATCTACTAATGACGCTTTTACATTGGCAGCAGATGATATGCCAAATGCCCATTTGTTTACCTTCATGGCAAAGGCAGGGCCCAGTATTTCGGCATCTATTCGCATATTAAGCGGCTCATTGCCGGCAAAAAGCATTTCTTCAAAATTATCATTTCCGCCTACAAGGTCACCAAAGGTCATTTTGTTGTTTGCGGCATTAATGCTGAAGTTAAAAATATTGACTTCGTAGCTGCCCTGCATATTGGTAAGCTCTGCCGGGTTAAGGTTGGCATTTAACAGGCCTACCCGCCTCGAGGTGCTTATGCCCGAATAATGCTCTTGCGCAAATGCGGCTGTGCCTAACATTGCCAGTGTTAAGAGTAGTGTTTTTTTCATTTGTAGTAAGTGTAATGGGTTAATTAGGTTTGTTAATTTCGTATAAAGTTAGTTAAAATAACAGTGATGTACAGTGCCCGATTTAGAATTTATGCGGTACAGTTGAGTATAATGCAAATTTCAACTATAGTTTATAAATTTTAAATACCCTTTAAAGGGTATTTAAAAATGAGTTCCAGATTGCATCGTCAGGCGTTGGAGCAATAATAACTATTTCTTCCTTCTTTACCGGGTGTATAAAAGAAAGCCGCCTTGCATGAAGGCTTATGCCACCATCGGGGTTACTTCGGCTAAAGCCATATTTAAGGTCGCCTTTTATAGGGCAGCCTATAGCGGCAAGCTGCGCGCGTATCTGGTGGTGGCGGCCGGTGTGCAGGTCAACTTCAAGAACATAATAATTATCAAGCTTACCTATAACACTGTAAGTAAGGCTTGCGTAACGGCTGTTAGGCACTTCTTTTATATGGGCTTTGCACACATTTTTCTGGTTGTTGCGGGTAATATAATTTACCAGTGTGGCTTGTTCCTGCTCCGGTTTATTTTTTACAATAGCCCAATAGGTTTTCTGCATTTCACGCTCTTTAAACATAGCGTTTAAGCGCTCCATGGCTTTAGATGTTTTTGCAAATATCACAAGGCCGGTAGTAGGCCTGTCTAAACGATGAACAATACCCACGAATGCATTACCGGGCTTGTTGTATTTTTCGCGCAGGTATTCGTCAACAATTTCGCCAAGAGGCTTATCTCCCGTTTTATCGCCCTGCACAATATCGCCAACACGTTTGTTTATGGCTATTATGTGGTTGTCCTCATACAGGACATCTAAATTATCTTTGGTTGAAAGTAAACTCGCCATTAAAAATTTTCAAATTACCGAAAACTAATATTGCTCTTTTTCGTTAGGAAAATCCTTTGCTTTAACATCAGTTACATATTGTGATATGGCAGTTGTCATGCCATCGAATAAATTCATGTACCTGCGCAAAAAGCGCGGGCTGAATTCATTGTTCATGCCCAGCATATCGTGTATAACAAGTACCTGGCCATCTACTCCGCCGCCTGCACCAATGCCTATAACCGGTATAGATATGCTCTCTGCTACTTTTTGGGCAAGGCTTGCAGGGATTTTTTCTAACACAACGGCAAAACAACCTATGCGTTCCAGCATTTTGGCATCTTCCATAAGTTTTTCGGCTTCAGCATCTTCTTTTGCCCTGACAGTATAAGTACCAAATTTATAAATTGACTGCGGTGTTAACCCCAAATGCCCCATTACAGGGATGCCGGCATGCAGTATTTTTTTTATAGAGTCTTTGATTTCGCTGCCACCTTCCATTTTTACGGCGTGTGCGCCACTTTCTTTCATTATCCTGATAGAAGAACGCAGGGCTTCTTTAGAATCGGACTGGTAGCTCCCAAAAGGTAAATCTACAACTACAAGCGACCTTTGTATTGCCCTTACTACAGATGAGGCATGGTATATCATCTGGTCCAGTGTTATGGGGAGCGTGGTTTCGTGCCCGGCCATTACATTAGAGGCAGAGTCGCCTACAAGTATTACATCTACCCCTGCATTATCCACAATTTTAGCCATAGTATAATCATAGGCTGTTAGCATGGATATTTTTTCGCCGTTAGCCTTCATTTCTATCAGCGATCGGGTAGTAATCCTTTTATAATCTTTTTTTGCTGTAGACATAACCTGTAATTTTATGGTGGTAAAAGTACTAAATTACAGGGAAAGCCAGCCTGTTTTAATTATTTATTAGGCATTGCGGTAACTTTTAAGCCTGTTTGGTTACTTATTGTAAAAGCAAGGTTATGAATAAACTTTTGATACTATTATCGTTACTGTTCCTGCAATGTGCCTTTGCGCAGGATGCTGCCATACGTAAAACAGTGGACACTTTTTTTGAGGGATTGCACCAAGCAGATACAATTAAAATGCAGTCCGTATGCTCTGATAAATTGGTTTTGCATACTGTTTATGAGAAAGGAGGTAATAATGTGCTGATAGCCGAAGACACTAAAAACTTTTATAAATCGATAGTCGAACTACCTCCGGGATTTCAGATTTATGAGCGCCTGCTGAGTTTTGAAGTAACATCAGACGGACTTATGGCGAATGCGTGGGCTCCATATGAGTTTTACATCAACGGTAAGCTAAGCCACGGCGGTGTAAACTCATTCAGCCTGTATAATGATAACGGGCAGTGGAAAATAGTGTATGTTATAGATACCCGGAAAAAACCTTAAGGCTGATTAACAGTCAGATATATTAACCGCAACCGCAAGTCCGCCTTCGCTGGTTTCTTTATACTTATTGTTCATATCCCGTGCGGTTTCCCACATGGTGTTAACCACTTTATCTAAAGGCACCTTTACGTTTTTAGGGTCTGTTTCAAGGGCAAGCTCCGCGGCATTGATGGCTTTAATTGCGCCCATAGTGTTTCGTTCTATACACGGTATCTGAACCAAACCTCCAATGGGGTCACAGGTAAGTCCCAAATGATGTTCCATAGCAATTTCGGCAGCTATAAGGCACTGCTCCGGGTTTCCGCCCATAAGTTCGCAAAGTGCTGCTGCAGCCATTGCAGACGATACGCCGATTTCAGCCTGGCAGCCGCCCATTGCAGCTGATATGGTAGCGCCTTTTTTAAAGATGCTGCCTATTTCTCCTGCAACCAAAAGGAATTGCTTTATTTCTTTTTCGCCTGCATTATGGTTTTCTATTACCATATAATACATCAGCACGGCGGGTATTACACCTGCGCTGCCATTGGTAGGTGCTGTAACCACACGCCCCAATGATGCATTAACCTCATTAACCGCAAGTGCAAAGCAGCTAACCCATTTTAATATCTGCCTGAATTTTACTTCTGTTTTACGGATTACCTGCAGCCACTCCCACGGGTTAGTATAAGGAATTTCGCCGATAAGGTTCTTGTGCATATCAAAAGCCCTGCGGCGTACCTTTAGCCCACCGGGTAAAATACCCTCTGTGTGGCAGCCAATGTACATACACTCCAGCATAGTGTTCCATATACGCATCAGTTCATGGTGTATTTCTTCTTCGCTGCGTATGGATTTCTCATTTTCATAAACAATCTCAGATATGCTCTTGTTCTCCTGCCTGGTGTAGTTTAAGAGGTCGTCAGCTTTATCGGTAGGGAAGGGGAAAGCGCATTTAATGATTTCCTTTTCTTTGGCAACAGTGCGTTCTTCTTTAACCACAAAACCACCACCTATTGAGTAAAAGGTAGATATATATTGTATTTTGCCTGCCGTTGCCGTAAAGGTAAGCCCGTTAGCGTGAAACGGTAAAAAGTTTCGGTTGAATACTATATCAACAACGGGATTAAAATCAATCTCACGGCTGTTATCCAGCTTCAACTTACTGTTGAAATTGATACCGTCAATAATACCTTCAATGTCTTCTACAGGAACATATTCAGGATCTGCACCACTAAGCCCGAGCATAACGGCAAGGTCGGTAGCGTGGCCTTTACCCGTAAGCGAAAGCGAACCGTAAAGATCTACCTTTACCTTTGTAACGTTATCAAAGATGCCTTCTTCATGAAGTTCTTTTAAAAAACGTTCTGCGGCACGCCATGGGCCAAGTGTGTGCGAGCTTGATGGGCCCACACCAATTTTAAGCATATCAAAAACTGAAATACATTCATTCATAGCAATACTATACTTTTTTGCAAAGTTACATTATCTGTAGTGCGCAAAGGTAACTAAATTGCTAATACTACAACGATTGAGTATTAAAATTGTTGATGCTTGAAAAGGGCTATTCTTTTATTTTTATTATTAAGGGTGATGGGGATTTCATTCTCATTGCACCCATGTACTTAAAATCAAAACTAATATTGGTAATAAATACCTCGTCATCAGGTTTGAGTCTATCAATGTAATCCGACGCATTTTTGTTTACTGTATTACCTTCAACTCTGATACCGGGCGTTTTCGGCATATACATTTCAAATCTTGTTACAGACAAAAGAGAATCAAGATATGGGTCTTTTAACGTTAAGGAAATAACAGCAGTTTTTAGTTCTTTTTTAGACATTATAACTATACCGATACCACTGGTTGCTTGCCTCCCATTTATTAGAGTTATAAGACGACTGATATCCCGGACTACAAAAATTTTAGATTCTTTAATGATAGAATCATTAGGCATCTTTGCTGAAATCAATAAAGCAACAGTATCACTTGATATAGTAGATACATTGAAACTAAAGTTGCCATTGTCGTCAACTTTTTTCAAACCCGGACCTTCCGCAGAAAAAGACATTGCACCTGGTACAGCTATTTTTATAGGGTTGGGGATGCCCCTGTAAAGAATGTTGCCACGCTCTGAAGAAATTACAGATATATTGATATCTGTTTGGGCAAAAGTGTATAAGGATAACAGCAGTAGCAGTATTAATATTTTTTTCATGTCACAGGTATTTATACAAACATAAACAAAAAAGCCTCCCGATAAGGAGGCTTAAGTTATGGACTAAATAATCTTTTAGTTTACTATTATCTTTTTTGCTGCCGATTGCCCACCCGAATTCATTTTTAAGATGTAGAAACCGTCGGGAAGGTTTTGTAACTGGTAAGTGTTGTTAACCGCTTTTGGCTTTTGTATTTGCTGTATCAGTTGCCCGTTAAGGTTTATCAGCTGTATCTCTTCAAGAGTGGTTTCGCTGTAAATGTTTATTTCGTTATTTACCGCAGGGTTAGGGTAAATAGTAAGTTTAGCCTCAAAAAAGCTGTCGGTAGCGTTAATACCCCATCGGTCCTGCGCTACTGGCCCACCCCAAATAAGTGTTGCAAGATAAGGGTTGTCTATAAAAGGGTTACGGTTGCCCTGCCCCCATGTATTATTAGCATTATTCAAATAAGTGTTCCTGTTATCTTCATATTCAGAAACCGGGTCTTCTGCATTCCACTGCAATAAGATTGCGGGCATATTAGGGTCGCTTGCTATAGTGCTGCCCATAACTGCATTGGTAGGTACACATTGGTTAGGATACCTTAAATACATATACATAAGTATCCTTGCCACATCGCCCTTCCACTCATCACCGGGATACCATCCGCTCCCCGAATCGCCGGAGTTTCCTGAACCGTTAGTGTAAAGTTTGTTACCACGCTGGCCGTTACGGTCAACATCACATGCCCTTAGGTGATGTGCATCGGCACCAGCACCTTCCTGCCCTAAATCGGGTGTGCCAAGCGATTGCGGATATACGTGCTCCCTGTTCCATTCGCAGTTGGTATCACCGCCGTTGCTGTTGGCATTCCTGCGCCTGTGGTCATTATCATTAGATGACCCTGCCGGGCATACATTTTCGCTAAAGCCGTAAAGCAGCAACACAAACCCCGGGTTGTCAGGATCCTGGTCTGTAACTTTAAGTGCATTCCATACACCGGGCGTATAGGTAAGTTCGTTAATATGGGTAGTAGTTATTTTAGTGGAAAGGGCATTTTTTAATGCGGTGCCGCTCTGGCTGAAATTAAAACCGTTATAATAAGGAGATGCAGGAGCACCATCCTGGGCAAATACAGCGGCAGCTATAAGCCCCAGCGCAAAGGAGTAAAACTTTTTCATACATATAAAAATTGGGCGGTAAATGTAGGGCGATTTATTTAAACCACCTTAAATTTAACACCGTTAGATAAATTCCTGTTATTTTTTGCGTTCCAGCAGTGCCATATAAAAACCATCAAAACCTGACTCTGATGCCAGTACTTTGTGGTCTTTTACAAAGCTGAACTGCTTTCCTGTTTCTGTAGTAAGGAAATGCTGTACCTGCTCCTGGTTTTCTGAAGGTAGTACGGAACAGGTTGCATATACCAGCTTACCGCCCGGCTTTACTATTTTAGAGTAGTTTTCCAGCACTTCTGCCTGGGTTTTCTTTATATTATCAACAAACTCCGGCTGCAGTTTCCATTTGCTGTCGGGGTTGCGCTTTAGCACGCCAAGCCCGCTGCACGGGGCATCTATAAGCACCCTGTCGGCTTTTTCGTGTAGTTTTTTTATAACTTTAGTGCTGTCTATAATACGATATTCTATATTAAAAGCGCTGTTGCGTTTCGCACGCAGTTTTAGCTGCTTCAGCTTACTTTCATATAAATCCATTGCAATAAGCTGCCCCTTGTTTTCCATTAAAGACGCCATGTGCAGTGTTTTACCGCCGGCACCGGCACAGGTATCAACCACGCGCATTCCCGGCTCAACCTCAAGAAAGCGTGCCACAAGCTGCGATGATGCATCCTGCACTTCAAAAAGACCGTCTTTAAAAGCCTGTGTTAAAAACACATTGGCACGTTCTTTAAGCACCAGTGCATCCGGATATTCGTTAATTATCAGGGTATCAATACCGGAATCCATTAATATATTGCGCAGCTTTTCTTTTGTGGTTTTAAGGGTGTTTACCCGGAGTATAACCTGAGCCTGTTCATTTTGTGCTGCAATCTCCTTTTCCCATTTCTGCTCACCAAGCTCTTTTACGCCCAGTTCATCCATCCAGTCGGGTATAGATTCCCTGTATTTCCTTATTTTACTAAGCTCGTCAAAACGGCCTTTTATACGGCGGAGTGGTGTATCTTCAAAGTATTTCCAGTCAGGCAGCTTATAACCCCTGAGTACTGCCCAAACGGCAAACATACGCCACAGGTTGTCACGATCATACGGTTCCTTAACTTCAGCAATTTCGGCATAAAGGCGTTTCCACCTTACAATCTCATATATGGTTTCGGCTACAAATTTCCTGTCGGCACTTCCCCAGCGCTTGTCTTTTTTAAGCGCCCTTGCCACAACCTTATCGGCATATTCACCTTCATTAAAAATGGCGTTAAGCGAATCTATAACCGTAAAAACTAAATTCCTGTGTAATCTCATTGTAAAAAATTGAGGGGCAAAGGTACTGAAATTTTGAGAGATAACTGTACTATGTTTTGCTGTACCTGTTTAAGAATGCAGAAGGTGTTTCTCCTGTTTTCTTTTTAAACAGGCGCGAAAAGTAAGCATAATCTTCATACCCCAGCATATAGGCTATTTCATTAAAATTTTTCTTTTGCAATACCAGTTCTTTACGTGCTTCGAGCAGAACCCTGTCCTGTATTACATCTGTAGCGGTTTTGCCTGCCACAGCCTGTGTAATGCGGTTAAGGTGTTTTGGGCTTACATTCAGCATCCCGGCATAGGCAGCGGCTGACTTTTCAGTTTTATAATTACTTTCTATAAACTGCTCCAGTTGCCTGAATTTTAAATAGTAACCGTTTTGGTTAACCTGCCCTGAAGTATTGTTTTGCAGGTAAAGCCTTGTACTCTCTATATAAATAAGGTTAATAAGGCTTAACACCCTTTGCCGTTTTAATATTTTTTCGTCAAGGTTTTCGTTATATGCCTGCTTAAAAAGCGATGTTATGTTCTTTAAATCATTTTCTTCTAATTGTAGGAGGGGTAAATTGTGCATACTGTAGAAGAACGGAAAGCGGTTTATGGTTGCCTGTGTGTATTGCAGGTCGTAAAAATCCTGAGTGTGAAAGAAGACAAATCCTTTAATATCTTCCGAAAGCTCCCAGTGATGTGTTTGTCCCGGGTTTAAAAAGAAAAGGCTGCCGGGGGTAACATCATATACTGAAAAATCTACCTCGTGTATACCCGAACCGTGCGTAAAAAGTATGGCAAGGTAAAAATTATGGGAGTGTGGCAGCACAATATCCTTATGGCTTGTTACAAGGTGGTCTTGCAGTGTGTTGGCATAAAAACCGTCGAGGCTGCTTTGCCGCGGGAACTGCCCTATATTGAGTATCGCTACTTTTTTCATTCGTATCAAATATGTCTTAAAAGTACAAATTTTTGCGTACATAATATATCGTTCTGCTCGTAAGACCGACGTACATTTGTTGTATAAAATTTTAGGTATGTCTCAATTTAAAGATATAATGACAGAGAAATGCCCTGTGTGCGGCGAAGGGCATGTGTTTGCCAAAAAGGGTAACCCAATATTGTTCAGGATGCCGAAGATGGAAAAAAACTGTAAAGTATGCGGGCATAAATTTGAAATTGAACCCGGCTTTTTTTACGGGGCTATGTATGTGAGCTATGCAGTAACCGTTGCCGAAATGGTTGCTGTATTCGTTATAGCACAGTTCTTTACATCTGATATTAAAATAATGCTTGGGCTTATTGCCGCCACAGCATTTTTGCTGAGTACGTTTAACTTCAGGCTTTCAAGGATGCTGTGGATGTATATGTTTGACAGCAGGCGTAAAGAAACCGCAGGTTAGGATATAATTACTATTATAAACTTGATTCCGGCACAGGGCATAAAGCTTTGCGCCGGAATTTTTATATTATATTAGCCTGACAAATTTTATAGTATGAAAAAGTATTTTATCGTGATGGCAATGCTGGCACTACTAAGCTGTAAAAAAGAAGAGAAAGAACTTGTTTATACTCCTTCTTTTACAATAGTAAAAGTTGATACGCTAATGCAGGATAAAATAAGCATACGTGCACTGCTTACAGACGGTGACAAAGCCTGGTATGCCGGCAGCGAAGGTAAATATGGTTACGTATCATTAAGCGGAGGTAAAAGCCTTAACGGGGTAGTGGCTAAAGATTCTGTTTTACCGGAGTTTCGTTCTATAGCCCAAAATAAATCGGACATCTTTATACTGAATGCCGGTACTCCGGCTATGCTCTACAAAATATCGAGAGACGGCAGGGCGGTGCGAAAGGTATATACAGAAAGCGGTGAGAAAGTTTTTTATGACAGTATGCAGTTTTATAATGATACAGATGGTATTGCAATGGGCGACCCTACAGATGGTTGCCTTTCGGTAATTGTAACAGAAGACGGGGGCGGAAACTGGCATAAAGTAAGCTGTGATGTTTTGCCTGAAACTGCCGATGGCGAAGCTGCTTTTGCAGCCAGCAACACCAACCTAATAATTGAAGGAAATAACACCTGGATGGTTTCGGGCGGAAAAAAATCGCGGGTATTCTATTCGGCAGATAAAGGCAAAAGCTGGAAAGTTTATAATACCCCGATAGTGCAGGGAAGTGAAATGACAGGTATTTTTTCTGCCGATTTTTATGATGGTACAATTGGCTTTGCAGTAGGTGGCGATTATGAGAAACCTGATAAAAACTCAGGTAATAAAATACTTACTGTAAATGGCGGGAAAGACTGGAAGTTAGTAGGAGAGGGCACAGGCTTCGGATATGCATCCTGTGTGCAGTTTGTGCCGCAAAGCAACGGTAACGAACTTATAACCTGCGGGCCATCTGGACTATTTTACTCTTTTGACTGCGGCAACACATGGAAAAAAATTCATGATGATAAAGCCCTGCATACACTTCGCTTTGCAGATAATAAAACAGTAATAGCAGCAGGACAAGGCAAAATAATACGAATTAAACTACAGTAACTGTTTTAGCATATAGTTAAGATTATTGCTTTTTATTTGCATTAAATTAGCAGTAAAACTTTTACATAGTATGCAAGATATAGCAGGCAGATTAAAATTCTGGATACGGTATAAATACAACCGTATTGTAAACAGTATCGCATTTTACCCCGCATTTATATCTTTAATATTCCTTATTTCCTCAATACTTTTAATCAGTTTTGATTTTTCTGATTACGGTAAGCAACTCAAAAGCCAGTTACCGTGGTTAAGCCTGCGCGATGCCTCTACAGCCCGTAATATTATAGGTGTTGTGGCGGCGGGAATATTATCGCTCACAGTTTTTAGTTTTTCTATGGTAATGATTGTTCTCAATCAGGCTGCATCACAAATGTCTAACCGGGTGCTGAATAAACTGATTGGCAACAGGTTTCAGCAGATTGTACTCGGCATTTACATTGGTACTATTGTTTTCGCACTTTTCCTGCTTACCACAATACGGGATTTAGATGAAGGCATTTACATACCCGCTATAAGCACCTACCTGCTTATCGTTGTAGCTATATTTGATATTTTTGTATTTATATACTTTCTGCATTACATTACCCAGTCAGTTAAATATGAAGTAATTATACATCGTATTTATACTGAAACCTATAACTCATTAAAACACAGGTGTAAGCTTGAGCATGAGCCGGAAAAAATATCTGACAAGGGATTTGATTTTATTGTAGAGTCTCCCAGTGGTGGCGTTTATGAAGGCTTTGATATGAAATCCTTACTTAAGATATGCAAAGCAGAAGATTTAAAGATTTTTGTTCTTAACATACCCGGTACCTATGTGTTACAGGGCATACCGCTGATTAAAGTGAATAAGGCGATTAAAAAAAAGGAAATCATAGAGGATTTGCAGTCGGCGCTACTCCTGAACCAGGATGAAACTATCAGCAATAACTTTTTTTACGGCTTAAGGCAATTGACAGAAGTTGCTGTAAAAGCGCTTAGCCCCGGCATTAACGATCCGGGTACTGCATCTATTGCACTACGTTCTTTATTCAGGTTGTTTACGCATCGTTTTTGCCTGCACCCTGAAAATGTGCTGACAGATGACGATAATATTGCGAGAATATATATTACTGAACCTGATTTTACTACCATTTTTGATGCCACAGTATTGCCAATATGGGATTATGGTAAAAATGACAGGATTATTCAAAATGAAATGAGCCTGCTGCTAAAACAGTTCTTACAGTTATATAGAAATGACAGAATGGAGAATTTTTTGAAAGTGGTAATACAACAATCATAATCAGTTTAATTCCCAATCGTGTAGCAATAACGATATAATTACATCATTCCAAATTTCAATTCCTAAAAGATTAGGATATACTGGAATAATGCTGGTTTTTATCCATTCATCGTGCTTAACAATATACATATGTGCTTGATATTTTAATTCACGGTTAAATGGATTTTTAACTTTCAATTCCATATATCCTGCATTTCGATCTTCATTTTTTTGTATAAATTCTATTTCTATGGTACGCTCAGGGTATAGTATTTTCTTTACTATATCCATTTTATAGATTGTATCTGATTTTATTTCAACTTCAATGTATAATTTTTCAGAAGGGAAAATTTGCAGTAATTTTTCTTCAGGAAAGTAAGGAGTTTTGTCTACATTCATTTCATAATATCCTTCTTCATCAACAGCTAGCTTTAGTACAAAAGGTGCTCTGTGAGTTATAATATTTTGCGAAGATGATGAAAGGCTGCAAAGCAAGAATGTTAGTACAAGGAATACTTTTTTCATATATTTATTTGTATAGCCGTAAATATAAAAAATATGCATTTACGAAAAATAAATATTCGAATCTATAAATTCATA